>JARRPY010000199.1:0-7132 GCA_037382425.1 Deltaproteobacteria bacterium | reverse complement strand
GGAGAGGAGGCGCTTCATGCACAATTCAGGGGAGGTCTGCAAAAACGCCTCTTCCGCACGAATCGGCTGGATATGACACTCGGGAGACAAGGCAGGTAGCAGGTGAGGCGTTTCCACCTCGAGGAAGCCTCTCTCAATAAAAAACGACCTGACGGCCTGAATCATCCTGGCGCGGAAGACAAGCCGCGGCTTTAGCATGCGCAGCCTGAACAGGTTGTCGGTCAAGATCTAATCTTTTACCCGGGTCACATACTCCCCGGTCCGGGTATCTACCGTGATCTTCTCCTCTTCTTCAATAAACGGGGGAACCCGAAGCACATACCCGGTCTCGAGGGTGACCGGCTTGGTGTCGCCCGCAACCGAGTCTCCCTTAACCCAGGGATCGGCCTTGGATACGGTGAGGTCCACAAAATTGGGCAGGGTGATACCGATGGGCTTGTCTCCGAAAAAGAGGATGTCCACTTCCAGGTTGTCCGTCATGAAATCCCTGGCGTCTTCCACCTGTTCCGCAGTAAGGACGGATTGTTCATAGTTTTCCACATCCATAAACCAGAATTCATCATCCTGATTGTACAGGTACTGCATCCGCCGTTCTTCCAAGTCGGCCGGTTGAAAGGTGTCCCCGGAACGATAGGTCGGAGAGATGATCACCCCGGTGATCATGTTTTTCAGTTTGCACCGGTACAGGGCCTGTCCCTTGCCCGGCTTGGAAAATTGAAAGTCCACGATGACATACGGCTCATCATCGATCTGGATTTTCAATCCCTTTCTCAAATCACTCGCGCTGTACATGATGTTCTTCTCCAGCTTCTAGTGCTTAAATGCCCGTTGACCCGTAAAGACCATGGTCACCTGAGGGTCTGCCTCATTGCACGCCTCAATGGCCTCGAAATCCCTCAGCGACCCGCCCGGTTGCACCACCGCACGTATGCCTTCCCTTATCCCCACATCCACACCGTCTCTGAAGGGGAAGAAGGCATCCGAAACCATGGTCGAACCGATCAGGCCGCCCCTGGCCGCCTCCGTCTTCCGTCGGATGTCGTCCAGGAGCACTTTTTCCGTCTCTCCCCGGGCAACAGAGAGTTCCAATTCTTTGAAAGAGCACCGATGCGCGTCGAAACAGAGCATGTCGGCATATTTCGTATAGGCCTTCTGGACGGCGATCTCTGCCACGCCGACGCGGTCCTGCTCTCCCGTGCCGATGCCCACGGTCACCCCGTTCTTCACATAAATCACCGAGTTGGAGGTCACCCCCTGTTCCACCTGCCATCCAAACAACATATCTTCAACCTCATCGGCTTCGGGTCTGCGTTCGATGGCATAGGCCTTCCCCTCGTATGTGGTGGTGGCAGGGCTGAAATCTTTCTCCGACCGGATTCGGTTCAGGGGGGACTGCTGGGCAATGATACCGCCGTCCATGAGGCTCTTGAAATCGACGAACCGAAGGGTGGTGTATTCGTAAAGCCGGTCCATGCGCGGGACATGAATGATTCTGAGGTTGGACCGCTTGGAGAGGATGTCCACGCTCCCGGCTTCAAAATCCGGCGCCGCCACCACCTCCAGATAGTTTTCGGACACGGCCCGGGCCGTATCCACATCGACGGGCCGGTTGAACAGCGCGCATCCGCCGAATGCCGCGATCCGGTCTGCGCGGTTGGCCTTGTCATAGGCCTCCACCAATGCCCCTCCATAGGCCACCCCGCAGGGATTGTTGTGTTTGACGATTACCACGGCAGGCCCTTTGTCCAGGTACTTCATGATGTTCAACGCGTTGTCCACATCGGTCAAATTAATCTTTCCCGGATGTTTTCCGCTCTGAATCATATCCGCTTCCGTGATCGCAGAGACCAGTCCCTTCCCAGGGCCGATAAACCGGCAATCTCCCAACACCAGATGGCCGTTTACCAGCTCATACAAAGCCGCTTCCTGTCCCGGATTTTCTCCGTATCGAAGCCCCTTTTCAACCAGATCACCGGTCTTCTCATCAGGGATCTTCCACGACTTTTTTCGGTAAACCAATACGGTGTCGCCCAATGAGATGGACATCTCCGATGGAAAATGGTCATCCATGACGGTTCGATACATCTTTTTCAGATCATCACTCATATTCGCTCCTCACCCCCCGTATTCCGGGGGGAAAATCAATGGGTACCGTGGATATGCTTCTCAATGTACGCATAGGCATTATGATTATGGATGGATTCGAAATTCTCCGCCTCAACCGCAAACCAGGTGATGTTGGCATCTCTCCTCAATTTGACGGCGATTTCTCTCACCACATCCTCTACAAACATCGGGTTTTCATAGGCTTTTTCGGTGACGTACTTTTCATCTTCTCTCTTGAGGACGGAAAAGACATCACTGGACGCGGACTCCTCCACGAGTCTGATCAAATCTTCTATCCACACAAACCGGTTAAACCGCACCTGCAGATGGACCTCTCCCCGTTGATTGTGCGCCCCGGCGGCGCTGATTTCTTTGGAGCACGGGCAGAGCGTGCACACAGGGACACGAATCATGATCAGCAGATCACTGCCGCTGTTCAAAGACCCCTTAAACGTGCACTGGTATTCCATCAACCCCTCGCTGCCGGTCACCGGCGCCCTTTTTTTGATGAAGTAAGGGAAGGTAATTTCCATGTGCGCGCTTTGCGCATCCAGCCTTCGTTTCATCTCTTCAAGGATTCCCGTGAAATTCTGCAATGATATTCGTCGGTTATGCTCATTTAGGATTTCAACGAATCGGCTCATATGGGTTCCTTTGTAATACCGGGGGAGATTGACATACATATTGATCTTGGCCACGGTCTGCTGCTGGCCCATGTCTTTATCGAGGACCGTAATCGGATATCGAATCCCTTTTACGCCCACTTGATCTATATCTATGTTCCTGTAATCCTTGTGATTCTGAATATCTTCCATGGGTGTGTATTCCCTTTTGGTATTTTTTAAACACCCCCTATATTATTCCCGTACGGAAGTCAACACGTACGTTTTGTATGGTGCGTTACTTGAGATAGGCTTTGAGCTTATCCTGAAGCGAATCGGGCCAGACCTCTTGGAATAGAAAGGCCCGTATCTCTTCTTTGGTAAGCGATTTCATGATGTCCGACGGGAGTTCTCTCAGCACCTCCATTCTCCCGGGAAGGGGCGTTTTATCCTTGCCTGTCTGGGAATTCTCATTCATGCTTGTCTCCTTGTTTTGAGGTTATTTATCCGGCACTTTTGCCTCCGAAACAGTATCATCATGTCTTCCCACGTCAAGAGTTCTTTTTGGAAAGGAAGTGGGTTGGGTCGCCGGAGTCGCGGATGGCGGTCAGACAACCCCTCCGGGTGCCTGTACTGTCTGTGCCCGAAAAACGGACATGAGATCAAAGGGGTTCGAGAATATCCCATCATTGTCAGACCCTTTTTGAATTGGTATACTCAAAAAAAGCGCGCTGAAAAGGAGACAAATTCGGCGTGGCCCCAAAGCGGTTAATGAAACTGCCCCGACTCGGGCACGGCGTTTTCAAAGATTTCTTGAGGGAGACCCCATGGGCGACAAATGTGTACTGGTCACCGGTGCTACCGGATATGTGGGGGGACGGCTGGTCCCGCTGCTTCTGGATAACGGGTATCGCGTCCGGGTCATGGGACGATCTCTGGACAAACTGGCCTGCCGACCCTGGGCCCATCATCCAAGAGTGGCGTTGGTTCAGGCCGACATGCTGGATCCGTCCTCTCTGAATCAGGCGGCCGAGGGATGCTGGGCGGCCTTTTACCTGGTTCACTCCATGAAGGCCCAGGGGAAGGATTTTGCCCGGATGGATCGTGATGCGGCACGGAATATGGTCCGTGCGGCCGAAGCGGCGGCCCTGTCCCGAATCATTTATCTGGGGGGCTTGGGCAAAGACGATCCCGGTCTCAGTGAACACCTCAAATCCCGAACAGAGGTGGCCCGCGTCCTTCAGTCCGGCCGCGTCCCCGTAACCTTTCTCCGGGCGGCGCTGATTCTGGGCTCCGGGAGTGCATCGTTTGAGATGATGCGTTATTTGGTTGACCGCCTCCCCGTGCTGGTGACGCCGCGCTGGGTCGACACGCCCTGCCAACCCATCGCCATTCGAAATGTCCTCCATTACCTCATGGGATGCCTGGATGTTCAGGAGACCTCGGGCGGCACATTCGATATCGGCGGGCCCGACGTATTGACCTATGGGGAACTCATGAGAATGTATGCGCAAGAGGCCGGACTTCCCAAACGATGGATTGTCCCCGTGCCGGTACTGACTCCAAAAATCAGCTCCTACTGGGTCCATCTGGTCACCCCCATTCCCGCATCCTTGGCCCGGCCATTGATTCAGGGGCTCAAAAACCCGGTCGTCTGTGAAGAGAACCGAATTCGATCCCTCATTCCCCAGAAGCTGTTGTCCTGTAGAGAGGCCATACGGCAGGCCCTCAGAAAAATCGAGCAGCAGGCCGTGGAGACCTGCTGGTCCGATGCGGGCCGCTTTCAGGTCCCGGAATGGGTGAATTGCGGAGATGCCCCTTATGCGGGGGGAACGGTCTTTGAGTGCGGATATCGAGTGGTCATCGAAGCCACACCCGAGGAGGTCTGGGAATCCGTGGTGAGACTGGGCGGAACCAGGGGGTGGTATTATGCGGATTTTCTCTGGGCGCTCAGAGGCGCCATGGACCGACTCCTGGGCGGTGTGGGCCTTCGAAGGGGCCGAAGAGATCCCCACACCCTCTACGTCGGAGATGCCCTCGATTTCTGGCGGGTCCTGGACGTACAATCCCCCAACCGGCTGGATCTCTTGGCAGAAATGAAGCTACCGGGTGAAGCCACCCTGACGTTTCGCCTGTATCCCGTGGGCAACGGGAGCACGGAACTTCAACAGCTCTCACGCTTCCTTCCCAAGGGGCTTTTTGGGTTGATTTACTGGTACGGTCTTTACCCGTTTCATGAATGGGTCTACACGGGCATGTTGAAGAAGATGGCCCGTGCCATCCAAAAGCCCATCCGTGGGGAACCCGAGCGATTTGCGCCAAGGCGCCAGCATATCTGCCATTTCGATCCGAGAGGAGGCGGGGGAACGGCATAGGGTTCACTTGCCGCCTTAGGGAAAGTACGGCATGCGGCCTCAGCACCTATCCACCTGATAGGATGTTGTGCCCATCATGATCCGCCAAATCCACAGCGCGCCGAAAATCCCCACAAAGGCCCCCGCGAGTACGTCGCTGGGATAGTGCCGGGTCACCACCACCCGGGAAATACCCACCAGGACAGCCAAAGTCAGCAAGGGAACGCGCCATCTGGGGACAACGACCCCCAATGCGGTCATGGCGGAAAAGACTCGGAAGGTATGGCCGGAGGGAAAAGAGTGCATGTCGCCCTCGAATGCGAACCAGGAAAAGCCATATAACCCATGTTCGATGTATAGTATCGGGCGAAAGCGGCCAAAAAACCATTTAAGGGTTTCGCCGACGAGCATGACCGTTGTGACCGCCACACAAACGTACAGCAAGACACGCACGCCCGGTGTAAGCCCTCGATTCAGCGCCAGGATGCCCCCGATAATAAACCCCAGCGTCAGCAGGACGTTGTAAAGGGTGTGATTCCCGACAAGGCTCGTCGTTTGCGCAATGTCGAAAACAACGCCGTTACCCAAATGACGGGCCCACATACTGACGTGTCGATCCACAAAAAGAAAAAGGACGGCCACCATTACAGCGACAGCGAGCCCCGTTATTCCCGTTAATTTTGAGCAGCCGATGGTCCATAACACATTCCTACTCAACGTTCATCCTTGACTTCCCGCACGACCAGTGAATGGCTTCAGCTTGTACTCGACTTGCCGCATCGAGACCTTCATGGCAAGCGTATTGATGACGCAGCAGAGGAAATGGTATAGGAAGACCCGCTCGGGGTCAAATGCTTTCACTTTCGTATGAACCCCGGGAGTTACCCGTCTCACCGAGAACAGCACATGGGAGAGGGCCGTTTTAATGACCGAAAGCCCGATCGTCAAACGTGTGGAAAAAGCCAAGGGGATTTTTCGGAGCGAAAGGGCGCGCATCCTTGCCGCGCCCGACGTCAGACGGCTTTTGCATCGCTACGACGCAGCCATTGCCCACACCCGGGAAACGATGCGCCAAACCCGGGTCATTGAGGAATGCACACGATGTGCGGAAAAGAGTGGAAGTTGTTGTTTTCAGGAAGTGGAAACATGGTATGATGGCATATCACTTTTCATCAACCTGCTGTTGGGGGCGGCGCTCCCCCAACAATACGAGTTGCCCGGGCAATGCCTATTCCTCGGACAGGAGGGGTGCAAACTCCGGGCAAGATATGCATTCTGCTTAAATTACCTCTGCCCCACGCTGAAAGGCCGACTGGGCCCGGATCTCCTACGTCATGTGCTCGCCGCGGTGGGTCATGAACTTGAAGCGGGTTGGGCCCTGGAACAGACCCTTTATCGGCGGCTGAAGGGTTCTTTCGGATAAACCCATGGATCACAGAGGTGATATGGAAGGGGCACTATGCCGACATGGGTGTTCATCATCATGATCGTATTCGGCACATTGTTCGCCGTCAAACTCCTTTACGTGGTGTCCACAGGGGGGATGCTGCCGGTCACCCGCGGCGCCTTGTTTGTCTCCACAAGCCCGCCGAGGATTCAGGCCCTCCTGGATGCGCTCCTCATGGATCCCGACCATCGTCTATACGATCTCGGATGTGGGGACGGGCGAATCCTGAGGATGGCGGTGGCGCGATACGGTGTTCAGGCGGTGGGCTTTGAAATAAACCCCATGGCCTATCTGGCGGCCCGGGCACGATGCATGGGGAAAAAAGCAATCAGCATCCGATATGGGAATTTCTGGAACGTGGATCTCGGCCGGGCCGATGTGGTGTTTTGTTACCTTTTCCCGGATCTCATGGAACGGTTAGGAAAAAAGCTGGCCCGGGAACTGCAGCCGGGCGCCAGGGTGGCTTCCTGTAATTTCCCGTTAACCGGGTGGACACCCATCCGAGTATTGCATCCCTCGCCCCGTCGCCATGGAGACCCCATTTACCTGTATTGTTTTCCCGAGTCTAGCCCGGGGACTGCGCAGGAAAACCAAGAGGCCACATGATGAAAAATACAGAAAAA
>JARRPY010000198.1:0-5782 GCA_037382425.1 Deltaproteobacteria bacterium | reverse complement strand
GCCGGATGTATCGGATTCTGATGCCATGTTTTCACCTTCGTTGGGTTGTTCCGTAAGGAGGTCACCTAAAAAGCAGGCCTCTAATCTTCACTCATATACATGGGCGTCTCTGGTTTTTCAACGGTCTTCCCGTCAAAAGGTGAGTCGATGTTAGATTCGGCCTCATTTCGCGATATGGTCACAGGGATTCTCCTGCAACAAAAATCCATGTTGAACAAAACCCGTCGGTCCTATAAAAGAACGTCGGATAAGATTCAATCCTCGAAGGTCTCGGTCAAGCGCTATGAAACATGACGAAAGAACAGGTTTTCTGCTGGCAGGGGCCGCTTTTGCCTTCTGGGGGCTTACGCCCATCTATTTCAAGGCGCTTTCCAGTGTGTCGTCTGTGGAGATCGTGGCCCATCGGATGATCTGGTCCACGGTGGTACTGGCCCTCCTGTTGCTGGTCATCAATCGAACGTTTTTCAGGGAAGCGCATCATCACTTCAAGCGCCATGGCTGGATACTGGCGGCCAGCAGCCTGTTGCTCTCCGTCAACTGGCTTACGTACATCTATGCCGTGGTATCGGGACGGGTGCTGGAGGCCAGCCTCGGGTATTTCATCAACCCGCTCGTCAATGTGGCGCTCGCCGCCGTTTTTCTGAGAGAAAGGCTCACCCGGGTGCAAAAGATCGCCGTGTTCCTTGCCACCGTGGCCGTGGCCCAGGAGGTGTTGAGATTCGGACAGCTCCCCACCCTGGCGTTGATCATGGCGGGTACCTTCGGGGTCTACGGCCTGATTCGTAAAAAGGCCGATATCGGTGGCAGCCAGGGCTTGTTCATCGAAACCCTGATCATGCTGCCGCTCGCCGTCGGTTATCTCCTCTACTTGAACCAACACGGTCGTCTGGCGTTCCTCCACCAGGGTATTTGGATCAGTTGTCTGTTGTTTTCTGCGGGGCTCATCACCACCCTCCCCCTGATCTGGTTCATCGGCGCCACCAAGCGGCTCGACTACTCCATCATCGGCATGATGCAGTACATCGCCCCCACGCTCATGGGCATCCTGGGCTATTGGATCTATGAGGAAGGGTTTCCGCCGGGGAGATTGATCACGTTTTCGCTGGTCTGGTCCGGTCTCCTTTTGGTGCTCCTTGAAAGCCTCGGACGCATGCGAATCCGGAATTACAACTGATCGAAGGGCGTTCCCGGAGGCATGCCCATATGGGATAAGATGAGGCGCTCTTAAACGCCTCCGGGCATCAACCGCCGTTTTTTAGCGTTTCCCGGTACTTCTGCAGGTATTGCTCGATCCATCTGTCGATGACCCCTTGGGTTTTAAGCCGTTTGATGATGTCATCGGCCCGGGGCAACAGATGCCTGAATGGGGATTTATTTTAGAAGGTCAGATAGAGGTTTTCCTCACTCACATAATGCGCCAGGGCTTCGACCTGATGGGCCATGCCCGCCTTTGCGGCCACAAATTCGCCCGAATAGAGGCCGTACACAAAATAGTCCACACGACCCCGCTCCAGCATCTTGAGGGCCTGAAGGGGCTTTGTCACGGTGGTCATGTCCAGATGTTTCTCCGCGTATTGGTCGAAGGCCTCTCCCCAACTGTATCCCAGCATGGTCACGCCCTTCTTGCCCTTCAGGTCTTTCAAGTCTTTGAAAGCAAAGGCATGGCCCGTCCTCACGAAAACGGCGCCCGGGTCTTTCATGAAGGGAACAGAGTAATCCATATAAACTTGCCGGTCTTTCTTGAAGTACGCGCCTGCAATCATATCGATCTTGCCTTGCTCCGCTTCAGAAAGGGCGCGTACCCAGGGAAGCGGCTTGAACTTGAAAGAGATCCCCAGTTCCGTACAAATGGTCCTGGCCAATTCGGCGCCGACACCCATGAGGGTCCCCTTGGCCTTCCACAGCACGGGTGGATAGTTGGGCAAGCCGGATATTTCCAAGATGTCGGCGCCGTACACCGGCGAGACACCTAACAAAAGGCCCACTATGAGTTGCAGGATCGTTCTTTTCATGACGCCTCCCCTGCTTGTATTATGCCTGGATTCCTGGTTAGGGTACCGCCCCTCCTTTTTGCAAGAGGCGTCTCTGGCATAAAATCACTGAAACAATTGATAAAAAATATAGGCGACCTTCAAGATGCTGTCAAATCATAAAGGAGGGGCATAAGGGCACGGCCGTCAAAAATCAATGCCCGGGCCTGTCCGGGCTGTCCGCTTGAGGGCGCAATTTTTCCCGGCAGCAGCAGAATAAACGGCACCACGGTCAGGAACAGGAGGCCGAAGTCCCATGACACGTCATTGTACGCCAGCATGGTGGCCTGCAGATTGACGATCCGGTTGATGAGCGCATGGGTGGCCTGTCCCAGCGTTTCGGCATGAACACCCGCCTGTGCCAGAAATTTTGAGGCCAACCGCGTGAATTCGTGGTAAAGGGGATTGAAGGGATTGACATGATCGACCAGATGAACCCGATGGATCTGCTGACGCCGGGAGACGATGGTGGCCGCCAGGGCATAGCCGATATTGCCCCCCACCCGGCGGGCCAGGGTATACAGGCTGGTGGCTTCGGTCATGTTTGCGCGGGGGACGGTGGCCAGGGAAATGGTGGTAATGGTTACAAACATGGCCGGCATACCGATCCCCATCATCATGGCGGGGACCAGGTTCCAGTACCCGGCCTGAAGCGACAGATTTCCGAGATCGTAGTAGCTCCAGCAGACGGCCGCGGTGCCGAGGAGCACCAGAAATCGTGAGTCCACTTTATTGTACAGCCGACCCACAATGGGCATGCACACCATCATCATCAATGCACGCGGCATCAGCACCAGGCCCGCGTCAAAAGCCGGATAGCCCAGCAGGGTCTGTGTGAATTGCGGCAGGATGAAAGTGGTCCCGAAGAGGGCCACACCGAAAATGAGGCCCATGATGCAACCGAGGGACAGCGGAACGTCAAGCAAAATGCGAAGGTTGATGACCGGTTCCGGAATTTTTAACTCCCAGTACACCAGCAACAAAAGACTCGTCACACAAATAACGGTCCCCACGATGATCATGCGTGAATCAAACCAGTTTTCGCTTTGACCGCGCTCCAGCACGATCTGCATGGTGGTCAGGGCCACCGCCATCAAGCAAATGCCGAACCAGTCAATTTTGCCCACCCCGCGCCGCAGGTAGTCCGGATCCCTAACAAATGCGCCCACCATCAACATCCCGACCACGCTCACCGGCACATTGATGAAAAAGATCCATGGCCATCCGTATTGATCGGTGAGCCAGCCCCCCAGGATCGGCCCCATGGCCGGCGCAAGCACCACTCCCATCCCATAAATGGCCATGGCCATGCCTTGTTCTTCCTGGGGGAAGGTCTCCCGCAGAATGGCCTGTGAAACCGGGATCAGTGCGCCTCCACCCACGCCCTGCAAAATACGGTAAAAAAGCATCTGATGAAAGCTGACCGCCGTGCCGCAGAGGATCGAGCCGAGGGTAAACAGGCCGAAAGAGATAAGATAGAGCCGTTTACGGCCCATGAGGGTACTCAGCCAACCGGCCATGGTTACCATGATAATTTCTGCAATACTGTAGGAAGTGGCCACCCAGGTAATGGATGACATGTCTTCACTGAAGCTCCCCATCATGTGGGGCAGGGCCACGTTGACGACGCTGATGTCCATGACCGCCATAAACGATCCAAAAAGGACGGTGCCGGCCACCAGCCATTTGTTCGCCTCGGCCGCTCTGCTGCGACCCCAATGGTTCGGTGAAGATGTGTCCATGACTTGGGAAGAACCCTTTAAGGCGATTGGGAAGGGTGTTTTCCGGTTGCAGCGATATGGACCAAAGGGACCACGGACATGCCGGGCGCCAGGAGTACGCCGACCGCATCCGGGCTTTTGTCGAAGGTGATCTTCACCGGAATGCGCTGGACCACCTTAACATAGTTGCCGGTCGCATTTTCCGGGGGCAGGAGGCTGAAGCGTGCGCCCGTACCCCGCTGAATGCTTTCCACATGGCCTTTGAAGGTGATATCCGGGTAGGCATCGACCGTAATGTCAACCGGCTGGCCGGCTTGCATGTGCGTCAGTTGGGTTTCCTTGAAATTGGCGGTCACCCACACGGTCTTTGGAACAACGGCCATCAGGGGTTGACCCACCTGGACAAAGGCGCCCGGTTCGACCGATTTGCGCGTCACAAAGCCGTCCGCGGGTGACGTGATGTGGGTGTAGGAAAGGTTCAGGCGTGCCTGTTCGACCTGGGCCTGAGCCTTATCCGCTTCCGCCTTGGATACGTCTGCCAAAGCGCGTTTTTTAAGAATCCTTTTGGGTGCCGCCTGTGCAGCCGCCAAACGGGCCTTTGCCTGGGCCAGTTTGGCTTTTTTAAGTGCCACCTGGGCCTGGGTGCGATGGCGGTTGTCTTTTGCAGCCTTCTTTGCGGCCTCAGACTGTCTGAGCACTGCCCGGCAGGTTTCCACGCGCTTTTGCGCCGATACCAGATCGGCGGCCGATATGCGTTCCGCCGCAATGGCATGATCCAGGTCGCGGCCCGAAACGGTCCGGGCGCTTCGCATCTCCTCGTACCGTTTCAGGTCTTCGGCATCGCGTTCATGCCTGGCTCTGGCGGAATCGACCTCGGCCTCTGCCTGGGCGAGGGTCGCCGTGTTGATGCTAATTTGTGCGGTGGCTTGATCGTATTGACTGGCCGTTTGCTGAGCCAGGGCCTCGGCGGCTTCCAGGGCGGCTCTGGCCGCTTTTACATCGGACTCGGCCCCGTGCAGATCGGCTGTGGACGTGATGGTAATCAAATCCACATCTGTCTTTCGGGATCGGTACACGGCCTCACCCGCAGACAGTGCCGCCTCGGCTGCATGGAGCGTGGCGCGGAAATCCGCCGGATTCAGATCAACCAGGGGATCGCCTTCCTTAACCCGTTGATTGTCATTGACATAGACCCGGGCCACATGGCCCGCTACCCGTGGGCTGACCGCAATGACGTGCCCCTCTATAAATGCGTCATCGGTGGATTCGAAAGACAGGGCGTGCAGATAGTACAAAAAGCCTAAGCCCAGCGCAATGACCGCCAGCGAAACCACCATCCCCCGCCATAACCGGGTGCGCTTCGGTTTGGGCGGATGGTCTTTATCCGGAGTGCCTTCAGGCGGTATCATATCCGGCGGATGGCGTTTATCTTTTTCAATTGAATTTGATACCGTCATGGCTCCTTTATTCCCATGGCATCGTGTGTTGTTTCAGAAAGAATCATTTACGCTTTTCAGCGGAAATGGCGGCGGTTACAAAATGAAAGATATGTGCACTGAGCGTCTTCAGGCCGACACGAGGAACGGGTTCAATCATCACGGAACGGACGAGACCTGGAATGAACCGCGCCGTGAGATCGGGATGGGCATCTGTAAATTCCTCCTGCCGTATCCCCTGCCGAATGATGGACTCGAGGAGCGATCTCAATTCCGCACGTTTCCTGCCCCAGTCCGGAGAACCAAAGGTTTCCTGTAACGAGGTCGTGCGCATCAGTTCAAACAGATGCGGGTTCTCATAAGCGAATTGAACCATTTGAGAAATGGCCATCTCCAGGGTCTTTAGAGAATTCAGGGTGCTTTCGGTCATCCGATTGCGGAGTCTCTCCAGCAACCGGGTAAAACCGCTGTAGAGCACCGAAAGATAGAGATCGTCCTTGCTCTTGAAATAGGTGTACAGCGTCCCTTTCCCCACGCCGGCCGCGTCAGCCACGTCGCTGAGGCGCACTTTGTGAAAAGGCTGCGAGGCAAACTT
>JARRPY010000197.1:0-13011 GCA_037382425.1 Deltaproteobacteria bacterium | reverse complement strand
CCACCCGCGCGGCCTCCCGGGCCCGGCGGGCAGCTGGGGAGTTTGGGTCTATCTCCACAGGCTTGTATAAATGGACAGCGGTGTGCTTCAGATCCAGCAGTCTTGATTTTGCACGTCCCCTCATAAGGGTCTGTTCAATTTCGGTGATGACATCCTCGTATCTTTCCTCGGGGATATACCGACGATTGATGGTGAGCCGACAGGCCCCGGGGACGATGTTTTCCTTGCTTCCGCCGTTGATGATGGCCAGATTGAACATGGGCGTCATCCTGTCATGCGGGTTTTCCGCCCTCTGAAGGGTCGGGATTCGGCTTAACCGGCTTTCCACCTCCTTTTTGAGCGTTAGGAGTTCCTGCATCACCGGGACCATCTCTTCTATGGCATTGACGCCCAGATAATTCATGCCGCTGTGGCACGATTTGCCCACGCCGGTGAGGTCGATGCGGATACCGCCGGCCATCCCGACCACCACGAGCGGCTCGAGTGTACCCAGTTCCATCCAGACCAGATGAGGCGAGAAATACCCCTCTTCCGCCAGGTATCGCGCGCCCGGATACACCCCGATTTCCTCGTCGGTACACAAGAGGCAGCTCAAATCGTAATGCGATTCCAGGCCCATCTCCAAGAGCACCTTTGCGGCGCCTAAAAAACAGGCGATGGCGTATTTCATATCCACGGTGCCGCGACCATACAGCTTTCCGTTCACGATCTCTCCTGAAAAAGGATCTTTGCTCCAGGGTTCGTCAATGGGCACCACATCCATATGGGCATAGGCACTGAGCGGCGGTTTGCCGTTTTTCATCCTGGCC
Organism: Deltaproteobacteria bacterium; assembly: GCA_037382425.1. GTDB lineage: Bacteria > Desulfobacterota > DSM-4660 > Desulfatiglandales > Desulfatiglandaceae > JAIPDZ01. The sequence continues at coordinate 12,202 of JARRPY010000197.1, read as the reverse complement.
ACCAGATTGGTCCGGGGCCCGGCAAGCGGAAAGGGGATTTCTTTTACCTTCTCCTCGGGCATCACCACCCGTTCGGTATGAAATCCGAACTTCTTGAATTCGGGTTCCACCGTATCGATGAGTTGATCGTAGTTCTCGCCCGGCGGCACCGTGGTGTCCACGGCGATCACTCGCCGCAACACATCCACGATGTAGGCCTCATTTTCATCGACCTTTCTAAAGGCCGCTTCCATCCCATCCAACTCGACACCTCCTTTTTGGCATACCATTTGCGGAAAAAACATGTAAAAAGCCGCCCGATTCTCCGTCAAGGGAAAAGGCATGGGATGACATGACGGATAAGCTGGAGGCCAGGATCAAGCGCGAAATGAGAAAACGGCCCGAAACATAGGGCTGTTTGGGAAGGACCCATGAAAAATCAACGCACCCGGGCGTGGTCACCCTAAGCCTCGGGGTCGCCACGGTGTCGCCCGTTTCATCCATGACGCACGATGACCTGGTCAGGATGGCGGACAAGGCCCTCTACGCAGCCAAAGAAAAGGGCCGGAACCGCGTGGAAGCGGGAGACGTTTAAAACAGAATACCTCTCAATCCGCTTCAGCCACATCCAGTAGGTCCGACACGTTGAGCTCCAGCATCTTGATACCGGCCAGGATGCGGGTGCTGTTTCTTCCAACAGCGGGAAAGCCGTCCCCCATCTCCTTTAACTCCTGTGCCGCCTGCTTCATGACGCGGATGCGCGCCTCGATCGGTTTCAGCTTCTCTTCCAAATCCATTATCCTATCTCCGGTGCTGGGTAGGTCAGTGCGTTTCTCTTAGATCCTTGAACCGTTTGGCCTTGACTTCATATCGCGGCAGGGTCCCGACGTCGTGGAACTCGAGGTTGTAGCCCAGATTGGTTTTCAATCTGAGCTGGTCTTTCAGCTTTCCCTCGATATCCGGACGGCTGTTTTTGTGATCCGGCAGCAGCTCCACCTTTAGGGTAATGCGGTCCGTGTCCCCTACCTTATCCACGATGACCTCGAATTCATCCCCCAGGCCTTCCATCCCCCGGACCACCTCCTCGATGGCCGATGGGGACAGGAGCACCCCCTTGACCTTGGTAATGTCATCGGCCCGTCCCACGACGCCGCCCTTGATGAGCCGAAATGTCCGGCCGCAGGGACAGGGATCGGCGGCCCATTCGATGATATCCTTGGAGTCAAACCGGACACAGGGCTGGGCCAAGCGATCGAATGCGGTAATGATCATCTTGCCCCGTCGCCCAGGTGCTTCGATGTATTCCCCCGTATCCACGTCCATAATCTCCACCAGGAAGAGGGCTTCGTTGACGTGAAGGCCTCCGGGCTGTGCATCGCATTCATAACACCAGGCCCCGATTTCCGTGGCCCCGGCATGGTCATAGACCTTGGCCCCCCACGCCTCCTCCATGCGCTTTTTGGTGGTGGGGATGCTGGCGCCGGGCTCACCCGCACAGGTGATCCGCCGAATGCCCATGGATGCCGGGTCAAGCCCCATCTTGTCCCTCGCCGTGGCCGCCATGCCCAGAACATAGGTGGGAGTGGCCATCATGGCCGTGGCCTTGAGCTCGTCGATCTTCAGAATCCTGGCCTGGGTATCCAGGACACCGCCGGGCACCACCTCGGCACCGATTTTCTCCGCCGCATAATGTCCGGCCCAGAAGGCCACAAAGATATTGTAGCCGAAGGGGATAAACACCCGGTCCGTGGGACGGTAGCCTTGGGCCCAGAGGATGAATGCCCAACACTCCGACCACCATTCCCAGTCGGCCCAAGTATCGGCCTGGTAGACCGGCTGACCGGTGGTCCCGCTGGTCTGACGGAATTCCGACACCTCCTCCAGCGGCACACAGAGGGCGTCTCCGTAGGGAAACGGGTCTTTTCGCTGGATATCCCGCATCATGGCCTTCTCCACCTTGGGCACTGCCCGTATGTCCTCTATGGAACGGATATCCTCGGGTTTGACGCCCGCCGCATCGTACAAGGCGCGATGAAACTTCGAGTGGACATAGGCCCACTTGAATATGCGCCTGAATTTCTTGACCTGAAGACCTCGAAGGGTCTCATGCGGCAGGGTTTCCAGAACGGGATTCCAGTATCTCGAATCGTCGGACATCAAGCACTCCTTTCCTGAATCATCTCATGGAGCTTCTCTGCGGCAAGGCGTGAAAATTCCGGATCGTTGATGTGGCATTGCGTTGTCTCCACCTCGATGCGTAAATCCAGGTCCCGGGACAGCCGTCTTAAAAACGCCTCCCGGATTCCCCGATCCCCCAGAGGCTCGCCGTTTCGGTCGGCCTCGGACCATCCTCCCATGGGGACCAGGACCCGAATATGCTCGGGATGCGCATTCAGCTTTTCCACCAACTGGTCTGCCAGGATCAGGGTCTCTTCCAGATCCAACCCGATGGCCGAGCGAAAGTCATAAAAAAAGATCTTCCGATCCCGGTATCGCTCGGGGATATTCTCTCGCGTAAATTCGAGTACGGCGCAATCCAGCCCTCCCGGGACCACCAGCCGGGGAATGCCCAAGGGTTGAGACGGGTTCAACCGACCCGGTCCGATACCCGAGCAATATCCCTTTTTCAGCTCGTCCGCCAGTTCATGGGTGGCCAGATCCAGAATCCCTTGAAAATATCCCTGTACCGCCAGTTCTTCCATGGCCATGCCACCCGTACCATTGGCGTGAAAGGGGATCACCTCATATCCCATTTTCTCCAGGAACCCCTTGACCCGCTCGGCCGCCTCGGTAATGAATCCGAACATGGTGAGCGCAATGCGCGGGCGTGCTTCCGCGGTTTTAAAACGGGACTCGGCCATGACGCACACGGCGGCGGCCGCCTTATCCAGGACCTGGCCCAGCAGGGTGTTGACCCCCATAATATCCACCACGCTGTGCATCATGGTAATGTCCTTGGTGCCCACAATGGACCCCATGTCGCGAGACGCCACCGTGGAGACCATCACCTTGGGGATGCCGAAGGGGAGCGCCTGCATCACCCGGGTCGCCACATAGGTCCCGGTGCCCCCGCCGGCGGAGATGATGCCGCAGATCTCACCCCGTTCGTATCGTTCACGAACGAATCGCTCCGCCATGTCCGCAACAGCGGCCAGGGCCTCATCCCGATTGGATGCTGCAGATGGTCGGCTTTTCTTTAATTCCTTGAAAAAATCTTTGTCCGGGATGAAAGGGGATGGCTTGTGGGTGCCGACATTGATGGTGAGGGCGGGGATGCCGCGGGCTTCTATGCGGTCTTTTAAAAAGAGATGCGCCTCTCCTTTGGAATCAAAGGTCCCGAGAACGGCGATGGCTTTAGGAGGGGTCATCTTTGCTTTTTGCGTAGGCGTCGCAATCCTGGGCGCTAATGGGACGCATCCCGCTTGGCCCGGACACTGGCCTTGAACCGGGTCCAGAATTCATCCTCCGTATCCCGCCAGGCCGCACCCCATCGCTTTTCAAAATAAGAGGACGGCAACCGCTCCTGCCACGGCTCCCAGGTACTTCTGCCCTCATTTTTGGCCTTAAAAATATCCTCTAAGAATCCGACAATATTGGAAATTTCTTCCTTGGGGATATAGGACACCGCGCCTTTTTTGATGGACCGAACCAGGTTTTTGGGTGTAAAAGCATGGGCCGTCAGCATGGCGGCCGGGATCTTCCTGCGCTTTGCAATATCCAAAAGGGCGTACCCATCCACGCCCATGATGTCCAGGACGGCCATGTCAAAGTCCTCGGCCTCCAGAAGGGCCTTGGCCTCCTCAAAGGTGGCGGCTTTCACCACCTTGCACATGGACAGCAGTTCTTCCAATATCTCCAGGACATCCGTCTCATCATCCACGACGAGGATCTTTTTACCCTCCAGAAGGCTCTTTTCCGCCACGATACGTCTCCTTCAAAAGTTTATGAAACCGTCGAATCACTCGGTATCAGAAAACGGGCCGCAAGGCAACCATTTGATGCGGTCGGCTAACGTTTAGAGCACCCCCCTGAATCACCCCTCCCAACGCTTGAACAGGTTATGAGGGATGCCCAGGAAGTCAAAAACCTTGCCGATGGTCTGATGGACAATATCGTCAATGGTCTTGGGCTGGTGATAAAAGGCGGGGATGGGGGGCAGGATGTGGGCCCCCATGTCCGCGGCCATGGTCATCAGCCTCAGGTGCCCTTTGTGAAGCGGCGTCTCCCGAACCAGGAGCACCAGCTTGCGCTTTTCCTTGAGGGTCACGTCCGAGGCCCGGACCAGGAGATTATTGGTATACGAATTGGCGATACCGGACAGACTCTTGACCGTACAGGGCGCCACGACCATGCCGGAGGTCAAGAAGGACCCGCTGGCCAGGCACGCTCCCACATCGCGGTTGTCATAGCAGAAATCGGCCATGGCCTTGACCTCCGAAGCCTTGTAGTCTGTCTCCAGTTCGATATTGCGCTCGCCGGCCTCGGATATAATCAAATGGGTCTCGATCCCGGCCTCTTTTAAAAACCCGATCAGTTTGACGCCGTAGATGACGCCGCTGGCACCGGCAATTCCCACGACAATTCGTTTGGGCATGCTGTAGTCCTTGTTTGGATTTACTTTGTCGTTCCCATAAATTCAGTTGAGCCACAGACGCACCCCAGTACCATCTGCCGGAGCTACGGGGCAAGCACAGACATACACAGACGTTGAAAGATGAGGATAAGGAACTTAGGGCTTTAATCTCTCCAGGATCATCTCCACCAGCACCCGGCTGTTCTGGATCACCGTCTGTATCCCCGCCTCGTCCAGGTCGTCCCAATGAATCCCCGCCGTGACCGCCACAGGCGTATTGAGCGTGGCGGCCAGGACCTCTGACGTGGCCTTGGCCAGATCATCCTCTTTGTGACCCACCCTGCAAAAAACCGAAGCCGTGGCACTCACCCTTGACGCTGGCCACCAGCAGATCCTCGCCGATGCGCATCACCCGGGCTTCGATATCATAGGCCCCTTGGTTTGTCTTGACGCAAAAATAATCCGCCATGTCCGCCCTCTCCATCCCCTCGTCTCGGCACAAGCCCGGTCGGTCTTCCTCCTGAAACCTGACACCCGACACCTGAAATTCCTGTCAGGTGGAGATCTCTTTCAGCGCCTCCACAACTGCCCGGGCAAATTCGGGTGTATTGATGTGGGTGGTCACTTCGATGACCTCAATGGCTGGATCCAAATGTTTTTTCAGGCTCGCCACAAAGGCCCCGTCAGACGCAGGATCAAAGAGCGATCCGCCCGCCACGCTCAGGGAGGAAAACCCCTGGGTCGGGACCACAAACTTAACCATTTCCTTGGCCTTGGCCTGGTTCAGCTTTTCGGCCACCTTTTGGCCAATGGTCTCCATCTCTTCCATGCTCGTCCGGGCCTGTACCCGCATGGCATCCTGCACCAGGAGCTGCCGCTTTTCCAGGTCCCTCAACGCCCATAAGGGATCCCCCTCGTCCTTTCGCTGGATGGGACCGCAGCTGATCATGTCAAACCCGCAGGGCGACAGGATGTAGGGCCTCCCGGTGCGGCACCCGGCATCGAGGCGGTCGGGACCGGCCGCCCGGTTCCCACCCAATATATACTCGCTGAACCCCGCGGGAACCAGATCGATAAACGCCTCGAAAAGGTTCTGGCCCACCAGGTCCACCCAAATCCGGCTGAACCTCCTCCTCCACCATGCCGCAAATGGCGCCGGCGCCGTTGATCATGAGTCGATGCACCAGGGGGTTCAGCCCTACCGTATCCACCACGCTGTGCATGACCGTGATGTCCCGAACCCCGAAAAACTCGGCCAGCCGTTTGGCATAGGCGGGCATGGCGGCCACGCTGGAAATCAAGAGCTTGGGAAATCCGAAGGGGAGTTGTTTCATGGCCGGGAGCGTGATGGTGGTACCGGTCATGCCGCCTACGGCAATGACGCCCTTCAGGCGCCCCTCCTCTTTCAGTTGAACCAGGGTCTGCCCCAGGCTCCGGGACATGATCTCCGTGGCCCGGTCCCGCTCCTTGGCCAGCATGTCCCGGATCCCCTGGGCGGTGGTGCCGCCCCTTTTGGCGAGGTCCTCGCAGGTGATGTCGGGCTCGAGGGACGACGCCACAGCCCCCGTGCCGATGCTGATATCAATGAGCACGGTCTCGTGTCCTCGGCGTTCGATCCCTTCCTTAATCAGACGAAGGGCCGGTTCCCTCTCGTCCGTCATGCCGATAACCGCTATGGCCATTTTTTACTCCAGACCCAGGTCCTGCCAGCGGGCCATCACTTTTTTGGTGATTTCCTCATCCAACTCGATGGGGACCGGTTTTTCGTCCCAGTCGTAGGGAATGGTGGCATCCATGAGCAATCGTCCGGTGATATGTCGCTCACCCAGGGGCAGAGACGGGTCCAAAGGTGTGGATCGGCCCCGCTTGATCACCTGGCAACGGTTGGGCTGGAACCGGAAGCTCAGGGCATACATCACGCGAGGGATGTCCCAGGGCTCGATGTCGTCATCCACCACGATCACCGTCTTGAGCCCATAGGCCCCCATTTCCGTGGAGACGGCCGCGGTCAGGACCTGGTTTGCGTGGCCCGGATACATCTGCTTCAGGGAGATGATGGCCAAAAACCGTCCCGATCCCTCCGGCGGACAATATACAGCCTGAATCCCGGGGATCTTCATGGCCGTCAGCTGCTGCCAGAGCGTGGAGCCATAGGTCAGGGCCATGGTCATGTGGGTGTCGGTCACGGCCCGCCCCACGGTGGTCCCCCAGAAGATGGGATTGCTTCGGTAGGTCACGCATTTCACATCGATGAAGTTCCGGGGCGTGCTTCCGATTCCCGAATAATACCCCGTGTATTCGCCAAAAGGACCCTCTTCCATGAACTTGTCGGCATCCACCTCCCCTTCCACCACGATTTCCGCGGTGGCGGGGACCGGCAGGTCGTTGGTCTCGGTCTTGACCACCTCAATGGCCTCGCCCCGGATGGAACCGGCCAAATCATATTCACTGTCCGTGGCGGACAGTCGGGCCGCCCCCATCAAAAACAGGACCGGATCGCACCCCACCACCACGGCCACGGGCATGGGTTTTTTCATGGCCTGGTATTTCTTGAGCATGATATCCGAGTGTTTCCCCCGGATAAACTGGGTACCGAGATGACGCTTATCCAGCAGTTGGAGCCGATAGGTGCCCAGGTTGACCCAGCCCGTGTCCGGGTCCTTGGTCACCACGAAATGGGCGGTCCCGAAAAACCGGCCGCCGTCCAGCGGGTAGAATTTGGGGGCGGGGAATTTGAAGAGATCCACCTCATCCCCCATCATTTTGTTCTCCTTGCAAGGACCCGAATCCACCCACTTGGGCGGCACCTTGGTGTCGTTCTTTTCCACCCACAGCCGCATGAGATCCACCAGGCTCGATTCCAGCGGGGCCCCCATGATCATGGAGAGCCGCTCGGTGGTGGTGCAGACACTGGTGATGACCGGCGAGTCATAATCCTTGACATTCTCAAACAAAAGCTTTCAGGAAAGCAAACCCTGACACCCGAAACCCGACACCTGTACCCTTTGGTTAATGCGGTATCTTGATCCGTTTCATGGCCTGTTCCATCAACAGCTGTCGCCCCGTCTTCCTGCCGAGCTTGGATTCGGCCTTGCGCTGGCTCCATACGGTCTCTGGCCGGGCCTGGACGATGAAGGTGTTTTCCGGAAAATCAAGATCCTGGTCGATGGCCCATTCGATATCCATGGCGCGGCCATAATGACGTTCTATTTTCCGGGCGATGGTCACCAGCTCACGGACCTCTTCATCTTCGAGGCAACACGTGCACTGCACGTCAGTCGCGAGTTCCTTTTCCATCACCCCCCCTGACTCCGGGTCATACACACAGGCGATGTGCTTTTTGGCCACGGCCTTTTCGTTGATCTCCATGACCACCTTATCCACCACAAACTTGTCCGGGTTGACTGAACCCGACACCACGGTTTCTCCCAGGCCCCAGCTCCCTTCAATCAGCACCTTGGACACATCCCCGTTGGTGGGGTTGAGCGTAAACATGACACCCGCCGCCTTGGAGTTGACCATCTTTTGCACGCCCACACTGATGAAGACCTTGTCGTGGTCAAAATTATTTTTGACCCGATAGCTGATGGCACGCGGGGTGAAAAGGCTGGCCCAGCACCTCTTGACATGATCCAACACCGCATCGGGTCCCTGAATCCAGAGGTAGGTGTCTTGCTGGCCCGCGAAACTGGCCGTGGGGAGGTCCTCGGCCGTGGCACTCGAACGAACCGCCACAGGCTCCATATCCCTACCAACTTGTTCACACAGATCCTTATATCCCTTCTCGATATCTGTCTGTATCTCATGGGGTGTGGATGCCGCCAGGATCATCTCCTGGATGTCCTCGCTCGCCGAATTCAGCTCGGCCACCTCACTCACGTTCACAGGGCCCAGCCGCTGGTAGATTCGGTCCTTGATCCCCGTATCCGTGATAAACTGGTCGTAACTCGTTGTGGTGACCGCAAACCCCGGTGGGACCCGTATGCCGGCTTTGATCATCTCTCCCAGGCTCGCATTTTTCCCTCCCACCACGTCGATGGATTCTTTATCCACGGCATCAAAATTCAGGATGTACGCCATTATTCTTCCACCTTCCCAGGATGAGACCCCCGCCCCATCCGCCGGAGACACAGGCAGGCGGGGCGGCAGAGTCAAAAGGCCTATACAAAAAGTACAATGCTTGGATGGTCCTAACCCGCTCTCTCAATGATGGTCACCACGCCGGTGTCCCCATCCACCCGGATGAGGTCCCCGGTCTTGATCACGGACGTGGACACCCCCGTACCGGTTACCGAGGGAACCCCATACTCGCGGCACACAATGGCCGCGTGGCTGGTCAATCCGCCGATATCGGTCACCGCCGCCGCGATCTGGGTGAATACCGGGGCCCAGGACGGATTGGTGGAGGGACAGACGATGATTTCTCCGGGCTGAAGATCCGTGATCTCCTTCAAGAGCTTCAGTACCCGGGCGCGGCCTTCGGCCACACCGGCCGATGAGGCAAATCCCTTGACTTCCGAGCCCTCGCCCACTTTGGAAACGTCCACGCCCTTGAGCCACTCCTGCACCTTGTCGGTGGTGATTCCCCACAGCATGATGGTAAAGGGTTCGGCCACCTCTTCGGGCGGCACGCCCAACGCCGGCGTGGGATTCCAGTTGCCGGCCGCCTCCAGGATCTTTCGTCTTTTTTTGGCCTTTTCCTTGTAGTAACTCCCTCTGAGGGGGATATCCACGCCCAGGGCCCAGCCCGTGGACAACTCGGTCAAGAGCTCCGGGATCTCATAGCGGTTGAACATGAAGATATCATCCACTTCGTTGAGCATGTCGTTGTTCAACAGGAGTTGACCGAAATCCCTGACTTTTTCAAACCAAATGGTGTGAAACCAGTGCTCCACCCAGAACAGATGGTCCTCGGCATAGCGATAGATGGTACGGATGGTATTGAAAGCATCTTCGAACGATTTCCGGTCCTCATCGTTTTCGATCAGGTCCCGGTAACTGGCCACCACCTCTTCCCGCTCTTTGTCGATATTATCCAGGGACCGTTCGATTTTCTCTCCCTTCTCCAGTCGTTCCATGTATCCTTTCAGGTAGCCGTAGATGATTTCGGGGGTGTTGATCCAGCTCCCTTCGTGGTGAAACCACCCGCTGCCGTTGGACACGAAGAACCAGGGGTCTTTGGATTTTTCAAACTCCGCCAGCCACCGTTCCCCCTCCGGGCTCTGTTTCAGAGCCGATATTTTTTCATCCGCGGCCATCTCTTTTTTGAGGATGTCGGCCACTGCCGGCGTATCCGCCGCCAGCCTGGAAAGACGACAGAGTTCCTCCTCGGGCCGAAACATGGATACGTAAGCTCCTGCCACCATTTTTCCGATGGAGCTTTCACTGATACCCGGGAAGAGCTTCCGGCACACGTCACCGAACATCAGGTAGGCGAGATAGGTGAGGTTGAGCATTTCAAAATGGTACTGCCATCCCTTGAACATCATGTTCACGAGTCTGTCGAAGGTTTCGATGATGTCGTAGGAGACATAACATCCGGTGGGTGCGGGAAGCACCTGATCCTCGGGTACGAACTGGGGGAGCTCTTTGGGAATCTCAAGACCGGCCATCTCGTTACCCAGAGCCTTGAATTTGGTCAGCCACTTATCCCAGAGCTCATCATAGTGCTCAAACACGTAGAAGACCCGTTTTTCAAAGCGTTCCGCCTTCTGGCCGATGATCTCTTCGGGTGGGGGCGCGATGGCGCAGATGTACATGTAACATCCCACCATCCGCTGTGCGATACCCTGTGCGGGCGGGATGCAAAACACTCTGGTGGTGTACTGGGACAGGGCGATCTGCCACGCCTCCTGGAAGATTAAATCCAGTGGAGGCACCGGTTCAGGGGCATGAATCTTGTCCTGGTACCAGAACTGCTGCTTCTCCCAATCCATTCTGTCTTCTGAGAAGAGATAATGAGACGGGTACATCTCCTCCCAGCCCTCAAGCTCCGGCGGGACCTGGACCTCGTGAGGATCCGGAAACCTTCCTGCGGTGTCGTTTGCCATGTTTCTCCCTCCTGTCATCGTTTAGGGTTGGGAATTGGGTGGAAAAGCCAAACAGATCAACCTCGAAAAGGAGGACAATAGACGTTCTTTATGCAGAGTGGGTCGGGAAGGCAGCGTGGATGGTCTGGTTCCGGTACCCGGCATGTTCACTTTCATTTATATGATTGCACATTAGCCAATAAATTTACCTGAGAGGTTTGCCATCATGATCAACTTCAATCAGCTCAGGGTCTTTCATGAGGCGGCCAAACACCAGAACTTCACGGTGGCCGCAAAAAAACTCTTCATCACCCAGCCGGCGGTCACCGCACAGATCAAATCCCTCGAGGAGTACTGTAACTTGACGCTTTTCAAGAAACGGGGGCGGCATATCTTCCTCACCGAAGAAGGAAAGACCCTGTATGCCTATGCACAAAGGATCTTTGCGTATGAAAAGGAAATCGATGACGCCATCGAAGATATGCGGGATCTCAGGCGGGGGATTCTCCGGCTGGGGACCACCAAGACCTATGCCCGTTATTTCATGCCGTTCTTGATCACCCGGTTTCGCAACACATACCCTCAGGTGAAAATCCACTTGGATGAGGGGAGTTCCCTTGACATGACCCATACCCTCATCGATCTCAAAAATGAAGTCGCGGTGATTGCCAAGGCGGAAGACCACCCCGAGGTCTCCTTCGTCCCCTTCAGTCATGAGGAAATCGTTCCCATACTGTCCCCGGATCACCCATTGGCGCGAAAAAAGCGTGTCCCGTTGAAGGCCCTCAGAGGCGAGCCCCTCATCATGAAAGAGAGCGGATCGGGAACCCGAAGACTGGTCAATGATCTTTATCAGAGGTATCGTCTGTCTCCAGAGATTTTGATGGAAACCAGCAACACGGAATTCATCAAGCAACTGGTAGAGCGGGGAGAGGGCATATCGTTCCTGGTGAGCGAGTCGGTGGCTGCGGAAATTAGGGAAGGAAAACTGGTGACCGTGTCTCTGAAGGAGGGAAAACTCTTTTTAGATGTCAGCATCGCCTTTCTAAAAGGTCAGCATCTCTCCCCCCCGGCCCAAGCCTTTCTGGACATGCTTCAGAAAATGGCGCCCAAAAAGTCCACATCTCAGGGATTCAAGGCCATTGTCGGTGAAATGCTCAAGCAGTGGGAACAGGGGGTTGGGAAGACTTAGGAGGAAATCGGGCAACCGATCCGCTCCGTCAGGACCCGGATGACGGCATCTGAGAATTCAGGGTCATTGATGTGACTTTGGATGGGGTGAAGAATGGACCGGTCCCGGAGTCTTTTTTCCAGGGCCTCGCAAAATATCCACGGACCCTCCGGATCATGGAGCGGGCCGCCCACGCAGTCAAAGGCGGAGAACCCGCCCATGGGAACCAGGATGTCTAGGGGTCCTCTCGCCCCGTTACATAGTGCTGCAAGGGTGCCTGCCAGCGCGCTCAATTCCTCCCGGGACGTTCGGATGGTGGTGATGGCGGCATTGTGACTGTGGTAGGGTCGGTCCGGAAAACGCTTTATGGCCGTATCCAGCGGCCCGGTCACCAGAAAATCCATATTTCCGGGCACAAGGATGGTCGGTACTCCCTTTTGTAGGGCGGCC
>JARRPY010000196.1:0-6495 GCA_037382425.1 Deltaproteobacteria bacterium | reverse complement strand
CACAGCTACTGGGCACCCGGTCCGGGACCTACAATATTATCGGCGCCGGTTACGGCGATTTTTATTCAGGCCGCCTTGTCCAAGTCAGGGGGACATTCCGTTTCAATAAGAATATCAGACTCGCCGTGGCTCTGGTGGACCCCAACGGGGTGGCCCAAAAGGTGGGAGAGTTCGGCACCTGGGGCTATACGTTTGGCTATCATAATAACACCAAGATACCGAGAATAGACATCGGTCTCCCGATCTATGCCGGTCCTGTCCATATCTATCCCAGCCTCCTCTATCAGCACAGGACGGTCGATAGAATCGGGTCATGGCCCACCAATATGCAGGACTCCCTCGACACCTATGTCGCATCGCTGGGGATCAAAACCGGGTTCGGGCCGTTCGGCATTTCAGCGGAAGGCAACTGGGGCAAAAACTGGGGAAACACGCGCGGACTGATTGGATACAGTTATCCTGCGGTCTATGCAAGCGCCATGGTAGAGGAAAACGGACGAATTCATAATGCGGAGTCCTACAGCTTCTGGTTCGATCTTTCATATCGGCTAGGCCCTGTTACACCGCACATCATCTATGGCGAAATGCACACCAAGAACAGATTCTACATTGATGATGTCGAGACAAAGAGCCAAATGTTCGGATTCAGCATCCCCATAGATCTGGCCAAGGGGTTTAGAGTCAGGCCGGAACTGATGTGGTACGACGACGGCGATGTTAAGACCATCCAAGGCGGTCAGACTTCCTCGTATCCGGCTGGAAAGTACGCCATATACGGTGTCCAGTTCCAAATCACATTTTAGCGTACCCAGACAGCAACCGGGACAGCCCCGGCTGTAAGCGTTTAAGCGAATCCACCTGAAAAGATTACTTCCCTTGCCGAAAATAGATGCACGTTTCGAGCCGGCTTCACCAGAAAGGTGTCTATTCCCGGGGCTGAAACCGAGGTGAATTGACGTGGGCGCCACTTTCTGGAATTTCCGCGGCCTTCGGGCATCGAGAAAGCCGAGTATGCTCGACGCCTCATTTAAGACGCCATATCAAGCTCCTCGTTTCGGAACCCAGACAACCCCGCGCCCAAATGCAACCAGCATATCGTTTGCATGGCACTCACCATCCAGATACACCCGTTGCTTTTCCGGGTCTATTTCCGCAACAGTCATCCTGGCCGTGACTGTTTCGCCAACGTGCACCGGCTTGATGAATTTCATCTCCTGACTCATGTAGGCAGATCCCGGTCCCGGGAGGCGTGTCCCCACCAGAGTGGACCATAGGCTCGTCGTCAACATGCCATGGACGATCCGGGTCTTAAATCGGGTTTGAGATGCAAAGGCTTCATTGATGTGAAGCGGATTGGTATCCCCCGACACACCGGCGAACAAGGCCACATCCGCATCCGTAATGGTCTTCTCATAAACCGCCCACATCCCCACCGATATGTCTTCCAGATAATACCCATGCTGCTGTTCAAAAATGTCATTCGGCATCTGTTCCTCCGGCTACGTGTAAATACAATTTCATCGTGAATTTCGATTAAACATCATTCATCCGATCATCAAGCAATGTGATCCGGTCTGAAACAACCCTGACACTATTATAGATGGATGACGCGATGATCGTCCAAGACTAAAATCAACAAACCATGCCTCGTATCATTGCATAGTGTCTGTGGCATGTCGCGCATCAAATCACATCTGGAGGTAAAACCCCAGAGCAACATTACAGAATTCTTAAATAAAATTGTGAACTCCAACTTAGGACAAGGGTTTGAATCATCTGGGCAGCGCAGACGCCGGTAGTGGCCTCTTTCTATTTATCTGCTAATGAAGTAAGACAAAACTGGGTTTAAGAGCGCCCTGGTACCTAAAAATACTCGGCAAGCGCACTTCCATCGGTTTGCGGCTGTCCGCCCGGGGCAGATAAAAGTGAGCTCGCCCAGTTACATCCTCGACTCGAAAGTCCCCTCTTTAGCGGGACGGAGGGTTCAATAAAGCGAGATACCGTTTAACGATATCCCGCTCCGTTTTTTTGTGGGAAGGAAGAAATTGTGGATTACTGAATAACGGTGGCTGTTTCCAGGATGGTAAAGGGGATGTCGATTTTCAGGGCCTCGGCGGTACGGGCGTTCACATAGAATTTAGGCTCCGGATCCACCTTTACGGCAACCTCTTTGATCGCTTTACCGTTCTTTAGCACTGCCACGACCGATTCAGCCAACATGTATCCCAGTTTCTTATCGTCGGCAACGAAGCCGCCTAGGGCACCAGCCTTGACCGGTTTCGAGGAATAGGACACCACCGGTGTTGTTCCTGCTTCTTTGACAATATCCTTAGCGTTGTCTATGATCAGGGCCTGGTTACCGATAATGATGACCGAGACCTTCCCTTTGTACTGATTCACGGCCTCGATGATGTCGTCCTTGGTGGTACACAATTTCTCATTATACGCGATGCCGAGTTTTTCGCAAACGGCCTTGGTCCCTGCCTGATCGATGGGAGCGGAAACCACGAATACCGGATTGCCGGTCCCTTTGCTTTTCAGAACACCGGAAACATATATCTTGTCTCCCATGGACTCCTGGAAATAGGTCCGTTCTCTTACGTCTATTTTGTTGATAATTTTTCCGTTGGATGCCGAAATGACAAGACCTTCCTTGTTGGCAACACAAATGTCCTCATAATATTTGTAATCGCCCTTCAACCTTGCCAGTTCGGCATTGGCTGATTTCCGTGCGGCCTTTCCGATAAACGACTTCTTCAGGGCCGTCGCATATATTTTCTGGCGGCTCCAGTTGGACACATCAAGCGTTCGGTTCTTGACCCACACGTCGATGACTTTTTGTGTGGATTCCGTCACCTGTGCCAGCTGTGAGGTGATCTCGCCTTCCAGGGCAGTCCTTGCTTTGAGATAGGACACCACGGTGGATGTCCCCATTCCCAGTACGATCAACGAGATCATGGGAATCAGGAATTTGTTTCTCAAGCTCATTTTCATTATGATCTATCTCTCCTTTCTTTTTCCATAGCGGTGAATTGTTTAGGATTATCCATGCCTTGTAATGGGGCATCAAAGCGCCGAGGAAAACCATCCACATGCGAAGGTGTGCAAAACCGATCACTTTTGCCGATCGGGTCTGCAAGCGAAGGGTTGAGCGCTGTTGCGGCCTTTAACGCAATGGTTGTGCCAGGGAAATCCGGCACGGGATTTGTCTGGAGGTCCAATGACACCAATGGCCCGACCTTGGTGCCTGAGGAACAAGTTACCGGAAGCACCCCCTCTACGAGATCTAAGTGAAGGAGCGGCATGTCTAGATTCACATATATCTTGTATTGACAACGAGTTGGAGTTATCTCAAAAGACAAAGGGAGAGGCTCTGCCTCAGGGCGTATAAAGCGTCTTTTGGGGAAGTTCGCACCGTTCTCTCACCATGAAACCCAGTTTTCGCAATGATCATACGAAGGGAAGACATGGAGTCCTCCGTGGAATACACATGCCGTACGAGCCGAGCCGATCCAATTTCTTGACGCATGCCATGTCATTGTTGTGACTTTCAACCGGATGAATTCCACATTATAGACTTTAGAAGATAGGTCTGCTAATGTTGATTAGAAAGTGGTTGTTTTACCAAATCTTTCAGGTTCTGATAAAAAAATCATCTGTGTATCAACCAATGTTACATCTGGCCCACTGACCATATCATGGAAAAGAAGTGACGGATAATAGCGTTTACGTGATTCAGTGCCCGGAATACGAACAGGTCCCCAAACGCCTGCCGGAATTGATTGAGTTGATGGGCGGCATCGGGCGTTTTGTCTCGCCAGGAGAGCGCCTGGCGATTAAGCCCAATCTTCTTCTCGAAGCAAGGCCGGAGGAGGCGGTCACCACCCATCCCAAAGTGGTTTCGACTCTGGGACATCTGGTTACCAGAGCAGGTGCTCAAGGAATAATTGTCGACAGTCCCGGATCTGGAGTTCGCTACACTCGAAAAGTACTTGAAAATATTTACAAAAGGAGCGGCTTGGCCGAAGCGGCACAAGAATCGGGTGTGGAACTCAATATGGACACCAGCTTTGAAACGGTTTCCTACTCTGAAGGGAAATTCATCAAAAGATTCGAAATCATCACCCCTATCCTCGAATCGGATGGTGTGTTGAATCTCTCCAAACTCAAGACCCATTGCTTTACCTATTTCACCGGGGCCATTAAAAATAATTTCGGGGTCATCCCCGGTCGGGCTAAACCGGGTTATCATCAGAAATTGAATGACAGATCCCACTTCGTCAGGATGCTTTTGGACCTGGCCCGATTGGTTTCACCACGGTTGTCCATTATGGATGCGGTGGTGGCCATGGAAGGGGATGGCCCAACCGCAGGCAGCCCCAGAAAAATAGGGCTTCTCCTTGGCGCTAGGAATCCATTGGCGCTGGATGTGGTGGCCAGCGAGATTATTGGTCTGGACAGGGAAAAGAACCCCTTTCTTCAGGAGGCGGAAAAGATGGGTCTTTTTCCGAATGACATCCATCAGGTGGAGGTGATCGGTGCGGAAATACCCAAAATTCGTATAGAAAATTTTCGCTTCCCTGTCACCATGTTCTCAGGAACCGGCTTCGGGGATCATCTGAATTGGTGGCAACGACTAATAGAACCCATTTTCAAAGATGCCCTAACCCTGAAGCCCCGCGTAAGAAAAGAGACCTGCAAGGCTTGCGGGTCCTGCCTGAAATCCTGTCCGGCAGGTGCCATTACGATTCAAAATATCGGAAATAAACCCTGCGCTCAAATAGATGATACCATATGCATTCGGTGTTATTGCTGCCATGAAATGTGTCAGGAGAAAGCAATTCGCCTACAAAAATCCCTCCTTTATCGATTCTCAAATCGATAGATGTAGACACTGACGAAAGGAATTAGCGAATGAAAAAAAGAGTGGTCATCACCGGCCTGGGGCCGGTAACGCCCATCGGTATTGGTAAGGAAGCGTATTGGGAATCCTTGGTTTCCGGCAAATCAGGCGCCAAAAATATTCATTTCAAGGGCTTCGAAATGGATCAATATGCGAGCCAGGTGGCCTGTCCCATAGATGATTTTTCATTGACTGATTTTCTTCATCGAAACAAGGATTTCCGGTATTTGGGAAGAACTTCCGAGTTTGCCATGGCCGCCACTCGGCTGGCCCTGGAAGACGCAGGGTTCTCTCTTAGCACGGTCGAGTTGGAAAAAGGACGTCACACCTATACGGTAGACGGGATTGCCCCCGAGCATATCGGTTGTATACTGGGTATTGGCGCTCAAAACATGGATCTTTGTGAAAAATGGTATCGGCAGTTTCTCAAGCACAACGGCCCCAAGAGGGTGTCACCGTTTGCACTGCCGCATGTTCAGGTGTGCTCGGTCCCGGTAAATGTCACCATGACATTCGGCATAAAAGGAATCGCCTGCAGCGTGTCAACGGCCTGTGCGTCATCGAATCATGCCACCATCGAGGCGTACAAACAAATCCTCCTGGGTGAAGAACAAGTTATGATCACAGGAGGCGCCGATGCGTGCATCACCCCCTTTGTATTTGGTGGCTTCGTGAGCATGAACGCCATGAGCAAAAGAAATGATGATCCCCAAAAAGCCTCGCGGCCATTTGATAGGGATCGGGACGGGTTTGTCATGGGTGAAGGGGCAGGCATTATCGTGTTAGAGGAGTTGAGTCACGCACTTAAAAGAGATGCACACATCTATTGTGAGCTGTCTGGCTTCGGCGCTACATCCGATGCATATCACCGCACATGCAGACACTCGCCATGACGAATGCCATCAAAAGCGCCGATGCAGTCTCCGAAGAAATCGACTATATAAACGCTCACGGCACCTCAACACCATTGAATGACCCCATTGAAACCCTTTCCATTAAGAAGGCGCTTGGCAAGTCGGCAAAAGGTGTCGCCATCAGTTCCACCAAATCCATGACAGGCCATTTGATCGGTGCTTCAGGTGGGATTGAAACCATAGCTACCGCCCTGATGATTGAAGAAGGCACGATTCACCCCACCATCAATCTGGAAAACCCCGATGAGGCGTGTGACCTGTTCTATGTTCCGCACAAACCCATCCAAAAGGACATCGGAAAAGCGATCAACAACAACTTTGGTTTCGGGGGGCAAAACGCGTCCATTCTCTTCAGTCGATATGATTCCTGAATTTGCGATTTCAACAGGATGGATCTGCCAGTGCAGAGAGTGGATAACAGGCCGGAAAAGATACTGGTCCCGTCCCGCCCGGGCGGGGCGGGGAATCCCCAAATTTACCAAAAATGCATCCCTGGCCCGGAAAATGCCGGCGGGGGAATGAAAACACTCCCATGACAGCGTTGGAAAAGCATATTTTAAGAGAGAAATACCAAGAACACCGGATACTGCTGGAACTGGGCAAGGTGATCGTCTCCGAGATGGATATGGATGCCCTGTTTGAGGTGGTTGCAAGCCAAACCCGGCAATTCATGAACAC
>JARRPY010000195.1:0-8252 GCA_037382425.1 Deltaproteobacteria bacterium | reverse complement strand
CGGCGATACCTTAAGCGCTAGAAATTATCTTATATTATTGAATATTTCGTGTCTTTCTTTTCCCTCAGTATCCCAGGGCCTCCATGACCCGATCATGGAGTACGGGCCTGAACTGTCTGATCTTTTCATTGTCTCGTGTGGGATGGATTCGGTTGGTCAGCAAAATAACGATGACGTCCTTGGCCAGGTCCATCCAAATGGAGGTGCCGGTAAAGCCCAAGTGTCCCACACTCTCTTCTGAAAAGCGACTCCCCGCGGTGGACCCCTCTTTTAATGGGGTGTCCCATCCGAGGGCCCACGTGGATCCCTTCACCAGACCCTGCCTGGCAAAGAAGGTCCTTACGGTTTTTGGCGAAAAGAAGTCATCCCTTATTTTGAAATAGTGCGCCCTTAAAAGATCCACCAGCCGATACACTTCTATGGCGTTCCCGAAAAGGCCCGCATGGCCCGAAGAGCCCCCCATCATAAAGGCATTTTCATCGTGGACCACCCCCTGCATGATCGCTTTTAGTGTGGCCAAGGGATAAGCGGTTGAATATTTGTTTTTGTAGATAGTCCGGAAGTGTTCCCCCTGTCTGCGCCTCGATCACCCATTCCAACACCATGAACCCCAGATCGCTATACAGTGCGGCCGTGAGAGGCGGATAGACGAGATCAGAGGTCAAAATTTTTTCCCTTACTGCGGCTTTTCGATTTTCCTGAGTGTTAATGTCGGTGTCTAGGTAAAAGGGTCGCCAGTTGTCGAATCCGGCGCAATGGCTCAGTAGGGCCCTGAGCGGGATACCCTCCTTATCGTTTGGGACATCTGCGGGCAGGAGATCCTGAAGCGGTTGATCCAATGCGATCTTTCCGTCATCCACCAGCTTGATCACCGCCAAGGTCGTGGCCAGCGGTTTGGTCAGTGAGGCCAGATCGAAGAGGGTGTTTTTATGTAGGGGGCGGGGTTCCGGGATCAGGGTACGATTTCCCTCTGCATGAAAAATGACCACTTCACCTTTGTAAGCCACCAGGAGCACGGCCCCGGGGTACGTCTCATCCGAAACACCCTGTTTGAGTAGCAGAAGTCAGAATTCAGAAGGGTTTGAAATTTCGGCCTTATTCTGACTCCTGTATTCTGTGCTCTGAATTCTTGTTTGCACATATATTCAATGTAAAAACCAACGATCTCAAAGAATTGTCAGAAAACAGGGGTGCGAAACTTGACTCATTAATATCGCTTTTTCTCTGCGTCCCTGCGTCCCTGCGCGAAAACATAGAAATCGATTGACCTATCAATCAAAAATGAATATTATCTTTCGACAATCTGAAATCGCCATATCGTCCATACCATAGACGCAAGCGCTACCACAAATTGGTGCAGGAGTAAATACTCGTCTCCAAAGTGGTGTAGAGGATCCCGAGGCATAAGATCAGGGGTTCCGGAACACTTTCTCTGTTATAAACCTTTAACACGTGAAGGAGGTACACATGAGAAAGACAAGTCTCTGGGTTGGCATTCTGCTTTTTGTTATCCTGATTTTCACATCCCCTCTCTCAGCCAAAGAAAAGGTCCCCGGAGTGACGGACAAGGAAGTCGTCGTCGGATGGACGACGCCGCTTTCGGGTCCCGCGGCCCTCTGGGGCGTCACGGGATTGGGGGCCAAGGCCTGGGCCGACTACATCAATGACCAGGGCGGTGTCTACGGCCGTAAGATCAAAGTGATTTTAATGGACGATGGGTATAACCCCACGCGGGCCATGGCAAACCTGCAGAAAATGAAAGGGCAGGTATTTGCGGTATGTGGCCTCTTGGGAACGGCGGTTCTGCACGCCACAAAAGATTTCTTTCCAGAAAACAAAATTCCTTTGATTACGGCCTACGGGGATATCCGAATTTGGGCCAAGATGCCCAAAGACAAACTCAAGTATATCTTTATTGCATATCCCGATTACGAGGACGAGGCCATCTATATTACAAATTATGCAGCCGGCAAACTCGGTGCGAAAAAGATCGCCCTCTTCTACCAGAACGATGATTATGGAAAGATGGCCCTGGCCGGTGTCGAAAATGCTCTCGGGGACATGAAAGGGGACGTCAAACTGGTGGCCGCCGTTCCCTATGAAGTGACGGAGCGTTCATTGGGGACCCATGCCCTCAACCTGAAGAAGTCTGGCGCGGATGCGGTGATTATCTATGCCACCCCGAGCCACGGAGCCCTGATCATCAAAGAGATGGCCAAAGCCGATTTCCATCCCAAGGTGCTGACCACCTTCACCCTGGGGGACCCGATCATGTACCGGATTGCCGGCGATGCCTGGGAGGGGACCTATATTGCACTGCCGGGTAATTCGGGTGTCCCGGGTTCAGAACCCGAAGCCGATCGGGTGGTCAAGATCCTCAAGAAATACAATCCGAAGCTCAAGGGAAAAGAATACCTCGCCCGCTCAAGGGAAAAGAATACCTTGCCCTTTTTGGGGCCGTTTCCATGATGCACTTTGTACAGGGGCTCAAGAACGCCGGAGCCAACCTCACGCCTGAGACCCTGCTCGAGGGTATGGAGAAGATTAAGGACTGGAAACCGGAAGGGATCGGCGCGCCCGTGACCTATGGGCCGGACCGGCACCACGGCTCCAATGCCTCACGTATGGGACAGGCCAGAGGGGGAAAACATGTGCCCCTTGAGCCTTTCACCATTCACAGATCTCATTTTTAATCAAGAAACCGTCTGAAAACAGGTGACCGGGGGAGTGGTGAAAAAACGCCTCCCCCACTCACCTTTTTGCGGGACCCGTCTACTGGCACCTATGAGACAGAGGACCATCCCGCCCCTAACGCATCTGGTTCTGATAGGCCACGGATTTTCATGCCCATTTTAGAAATCAGCAGATTATCCATTTCCTTCGGGGGTATTCAGGCCCTGTCGGATGTGGATTTGGTGATGGAACAGAACGAGATCCTCTCCATCATCGGGCCGAATGGATCCGGAAAGACCACGCTGTTCAACTGCATCTCCGGGGTGTATCGACCCGATGGGGGAGAGGTGGTGTTCGACCGAAAGAGCGTGCTGGGCCTTTCCCCCGATGCCGTTTCCGGGCGAGGGTTGGCGCGAACCTTCCAGAATCTGCGGCTCTTCCTCCACATGAATGTGCTGGATAATCTTCTTCTGGGGAGACATGTCCATTTCGGAAAGAACCCATTGAATGCTTTTTTCAGGCTCAGAAAAGAGGAATTGCGTCATCGGGAAGTGGTGGAAGAGATTATTGAATTTTTAGATCTCCAGGCCTATCGGAAATCCCTGGTGTCGGATTGTCCCTACGGGGTGCAAAAGCGGGTGGAGGTGGGTCGGGCCATCGCCATGGAGCCCAAACTCCTCCTTCTCGATGAACCGATTGCGGGCTTGACTGCCGAGGAAAAGGAAGAAACCGCGTATCATATCATGGAGATCCGGGGACGCTACCAGACGGCCATTTTGCTGGTGGAGCATGATCTGAGAATCGCCTCCAAACTGGCGGATCGAATGATCGCACTGGACTATGGAAAAAAGATCGCCCAGGGAACACCCGATGAGGTCCAGCGAAACCCTGATGTGATCAGGGCCTATCTGGGCGATGAATGAGCACGCTTTGATAGCCGCCCCCTTTTGCTCAACCTTTGCCAGAGATCGTTATGAGCTCACCTTTACTTAAAATTCAAAGTATTGAGACCCTTTACTACGATCGCATTTATGCCCTTCATGGGCTCTCCCTCGAGGTGAAAGAGAAAGAGATCTTCGCGGTACTGGGCCCCAACGGCGCCGGAAAGACCACCCTCCTCAAGACCATTGCCGGGCTCCTCAAAGACCAGCCCAAAAAAGGGATCATTGAGTTTGACGGGAGGCGAATTCAGCGCCTGGCGCCTGAACGCATTTCCGCGTCGGGTATTGTCTATGTTCCGGAAGACAGGGGGCTTTTCAGGGAATTGACGGTCAGGGAAAACCTGGAGTTGGGATGCTGGGGCAGGAAGGACCGGCAGATTAAGGACGATTTTGAATTTATCTACGGCCTTTTTCCCATCCTCAAGTCGCGGGCGGATCAGCAGTCCGAAACCCTGTCCGGCGGGGAGCAGCAGATGCTGGCCGTGGCCCGGGCCATGCTCCGGCGGCCCAGGCTCCTCATGTTGGACGAACCGTCACTGGGCCTTGCCCCCAAAGTGGCCAGGCAGGTCTATGACGCCCTTTCTCAGATCAGTCAGGCGGGCCGGACCATCCTCCTGGTGGAACAGAATGCCAAGATGGCCCTGGGGATCGCCACCTTCGGCTATATCATGGAATCCGGCCGGATTGTACTCGAGGGGTCTTCAAAGGAACTCAAAGAGAATGAGGATGTCCAGGAGTTGTACCTGGGCCTGGGAGGCGACACCGTGTCCCCGAAGGGATGGCGACTCTATAAGAAGCGGAGGACCTGGTAGTGAGTGGTGTCCATACCAACTTTCCCGCCCTCTTTTTTGAGCAGGTCGACAAATTTCAGGATCGTGTGGCCCTGAGGCGGAAGGAATACGGCATCTGGAACCGAATCTCCTGGAAGGAATACGGCCGGAAGGTGAAAGAGGTGGGTGCCGGCATGCTGGGCTACGGCATCAAACCAGGGGACCGGATCGCCATTTTGGGCGACAATCGTCCGGAATGGCTGATTTGCCATCTGGCGAGCATGGCCGTCGGCGGCGTCACTTGCGGCGTCTATTCCACCTCCGCCTCGGATCAGGTCAAGTATGTGGTGGGTCACTCAGAGTCGAGAATCCTGTTTGTGGAAAACGAGGAGCAGGTGGACAAGGTCCTCGAGATTATGACGGAACTGGATCTGGAGCAGGTGGTTGTCTGGGATCCGAAAGGGCTCTGGGGATTCTCCCATCCGGGGATCATCTTTTTTGACGCATTTCTGAAGAAAGGGAAGGCCCACCTCGAGGCCCATCCGGATTGTATCGAGGCGCGAATGAAGGCCATCGATCATGGGGATACGGCCATGATGATCTATACCTCCGGGACCACCGGACGGCCCAAGGGGGCCATGATCAGCCATGGCAACATCCTGAGCATCACCCAGAGTTTCATGGAAGCCACACCCATGTATGAGCGTGATGAACTGCTCTCTTATCTCCCCCTCGCCCATATTTATGAAAACCTGATCTCGCTTTTTCAGGCCGTACGATCGGGCGCTACGGTCAACTTTGTGGAGAGTATCAATACCCTGGCCCAGAATCTGAGAGAGGTGTCCCCCACGGTCTTTGCCAGCGTGCCCCGGATCTGGGAAAAATTCGCATCCATGATCGAGATTCGCATGTCGGATTCCACGCTTTTAAAGCGGGCCTTTTACCGGGCTGCCGTAGGGGTGGGCCTTTGCTATGTGCAGGCGGAGAAAGGCAAAAAGGGACGATGGGGTCTCCTCTACTGGCCCCTTTACTGGCTCGTTTTGCATCATTTAAGGCGGCAGCTGGGGTTTGACCGGGTCCGGTGGGCCGTCTGTGCTGCGGCACCGGCCTCGAAAGACCTGTTTCAGTTCTTCAATGCCATCGGCGTTCCCTTAAGAGAAGGCTATGGTCAGACAGAATCCACAGGGGTGATCGCAGTTCAGAGGATCGATCGGCCGAGATGGGGGTTTGTGGGAGAGCCCATCCCCGGCGTGGAGGTCAGGATTGCACAAGACGGCGAGATCCTCTGCCGGGGAGACGGGGTGTTTCAGGGATACTTCAAGAACCCGGAACTAACGGCCGAAACCATCAAAGAGGGTTGGCTCCACACGGGGGATGTGGGCGCCATGGAGAATGGTTTTTTAAAGATTATGGATCGAAAGAAGGATATCATTATAACGGCCGGGGGAAAGAACATTACCCCTGCATTTATCGAAAACAAGCTGAAATTCGGGCAGTACGTCCAGGATGCAGTGGTGATCGGCGACGGCCGCAAGTATCTGACGGCCCTCATCCTCATCGATGAAGACAATGTGACCAAGTATGCCCAGGACAACCGCATCCCCTTTACGACCTTTGCCGACCTCACCCAAAACCCGGAGATCAGAAAGCTCATCGACGGTGAGGTGGCCAAGGTGAACAAGACGCTCTCAAAAGTGGAGACCATCAAGAAGTTTGAACTGCTCCCCAGGCGCTTTTATGAGGAAGACGGGGATGTCACGCCCACCAAAAAGGTCAAGCGGAGATTCCTGGAAAAGCGGTACAAGGATCTGATCGAAAAGCTCTATTGAGTCTTAAGGAATGGAGGCCCCGCATGGGGCAGAGGGTACATGGACCTGATTGAAAGCTATAGGGAAGAACTGAGACTGATCCGGAAGCCGTGGACCGGAGTGTGGGTGGGACTCTTCGTGCTGTTTCTCCTCCTGTTTCCATTATTCGCACCCGAGCATATGGTCTATATCGTCACCATCATATTCATCTATGCCGTCGGGGTACAGGGGCAGAATCTACTGATCGGATACACCGGCCAGATCTCCTTCGGCCAGGCCGGGTTCTTGTGTATCGGGGCGTTCACCTTCGGCCACTTGAGGCTCTTGGGGGTGCCGTGGCCCGTCGGTATCTTTGCCGCGGGTCTTGCCGCAGGGGTATTCGGCATCCTGGTGGGATTTCCCTCGCTTCGTCTGAAGGGCCCCTATCTTGCCATCGCCACCATGGGGTTCGGCATTGCCGTATACCAGGTATTTGTCAATTCCGAGTTTCTTTCCGGCGGCCGAATGGGACTCATCGTGGAGAAACTCTCCCCCGTGCTGGGTCTCTCCGAGATCAACTTCAATTATTATTTCAATTTTCTGATCGCCCTTTTGTTTACCCTCTTGAGCTACAATATTGTCTCTTCTTTTATCGGGCGGGCGTTCATCGCCATTCGGGACAACGACATCGCGGCCGAGGTCATCGGTGTGAATCTGACCCGATATAAATTGCTCTCCTTTGCCATCAGTTCTTTTTATACCGGGGTCCAGGGCGGTTTGTACGGCCTCTTTCTGGGGTATCTGGAACCCAACATGTTCACCTTCATGGAATCGATCACCCTGTTCGTGGCCGTCATCATCGGCGGGCTGGCTTCTGTGGAGGGGTCTATTATGGGGGCCGCATTCGTTATTCTCGTGCCTCAAGTTTTCAGCGCCTACAAAGAAATGGTGCCGGTGGTATACGGGGTGACCATACTGATTATCCTCATCTTCGAGCCGTTGGGTCTTTACGGCCGGTGGTTTAAGATGCGGCTCTATTTCAGAAACTGGCCCTTTCGCTAACCAAAGGAAAAAACAGGGGAAAATAAATGACACAATTTTTTCAATACACCATTTCAGGGCTTTCCACCGGTGCCATATATGCGCTGGTGGCCCTGGGTCTCGCCCTGATCTATCGGTCCACCCGCGTCCTCAACTTCGCCCATGGGGATATCACCACTGCCGGGACGTTTTTTGCATTCACCCTTTTGGGGCTGAATTTTCCCTATGTGCCTGCTTTTTTATTGGCCCTAATCTTCGGCGCCGTTCTGGCCATGGCGTTCTATTTCTGCGTGCTGATCCCGGCCCAGCGGAGGGAGGCCACCCAACTGGGGCAGATTATCCTAACCCTCGGCCTCGGCCTCATCCTCCAAGGCCTTGTGGCCTATTTCGGTGGAACCGAAACCCAAGCCTTTCCCTTTCCCCTTTCCGACACCAAGATCTACCATTTTGGCGGACTGATCATCAGCCAGTTGAGCCTCGGGACCATGGTGGTGGGCCTGCTGGCCAGCCTCTGTTTGTACCTCTTGGTGCAGAAGACCCGTCTGGGGCTTGCCATGCGGGCCACCTCTGAAAACCTACCGGCGGCCCAGACCATGGGGATCCCTACTCGGCGTATCCTGGCGCTCAGCTGGGGGTTGGCGGCATTTTTGGGCGTTCTGGCCGGGCTCTTTCTGGCCCCCGCGCTCCTTCTGGATCCGTTTTTCATGCTGGAGCCCTTCTTAAAAGGATTTGCCGCGGCCATACTGGGGGGATTGAACAGCCTGCCGGGGGCCATCGTCGGCGGGCTCATACTGGGGGTGGCGGAAAGCCTGGCCGGTGGATTTATCAGCGTGGCTTTCAAAAATACCCTTGCCTTTTTGATCATCATCTTCGTTCTGTTGCTCCGACCGGAAGGACTCCTCGGCACGGAGTTTAAAGAAAGGGTATAACCCTTTTTATCCCTAATTTGGGCTGACATCCCCAAGGAGTTTTCTACATATCCTCTGTCAATCTGCGAACCGCTTACGGTGATTTTGTTGCACCGTCCAAGCCTTAAATTC
>JARRPY010000194.1:0-5832 GCA_037382425.1 Deltaproteobacteria bacterium | reverse complement strand
ATGGGGCAACCCGGCCCGCCGATGAAACCCTTTGGCAATGATCCGGCCCCCACGCACCACCAAGGCACCCACCGCTGGATTGGGGGAGGTTCGGCCCAGGCCCTTTCGGGCTTCGCGAAGGGCCTCTCTCATAAATTTGTCGTGAATGGGGATTGAATCGGGCATGGATACCGCTCAGAGTGGGATTTTAACGCTCGGATTCTTTATTGGCGACTTCTGCGCAAAAAGCGAAGATAGCTTATTTGAGTTAACGTTTAGGTTTCATTGACTGTCGAGGGTTCAGAGTTCAGGCTTCAGGAAAGAAAATAGGAATAGCCCAATACGGAAACCCAAAACCCGGCGACTCTTGGATTGCTCGCCTCAGGCTCTCCTACCGATGATCAGAGATGGGTAAATGCGGTTTATTATTCCTGTTTTTCCTGCTTTGTTTTAAGTATCGCTTCAAGTTCTTCAATAAATTCATTGATATCTTTAAATTGTCTGTAGACCGAAGCGAACCGGACATAGGCCACTTCATCCCATTCTTTGAGCGCACTGATCACCTTTTCCCCGACTTCGGAACTCTCGATCTCCTTTCGGCCCAGTTCCTGGAAAAAGAGTTCCAGCGAATCCACAAAATCCTCAACCTTGGTGACACTCACGGGCCTTTTTTGACATGCCTTCCGAATACCTGAAATGATTTTTCCCCTGTCAAAGGCCTCCCTTCTCCCATCCTTTTTAACCACCATGGGGAGGACATCTTCCAGCTTTTCGTACGTGGTGAATCTTCGCTGACACGCCAGACATTCGCGTCGCCGCCTGATGGTGCGTCCATCCTTGCTCAACCGGCTGTCGATCACCTTGTTGTCGATCTGGGTGCAGTATGGGCATTTCATGACGCGTACCTCTTGATTGGGATAGACGCCTCCTCAAGCAACTGATCGGCCAGGGGATCATTATATCCTTCCCCATAAAATACTTCCGTAATCCCCGCATTAATGATCATCTTGGCACATATAACGCAGGGTTTATTCGTACAGTATAAAATGGAACCCGCAATGGGAATTCCATAATGGGCCGCCTGAAGGATCGCATTTTGTTCTGCATGAAGCCCTCTGCATAACTCGTG
Organism: Deltaproteobacteria bacterium; assembly: GCA_037382425.1. GTDB lineage: Bacteria > Desulfobacterota > DSM-4660 > Desulfatiglandales > Desulfatiglandaceae > JAIPDZ01. The sequence goes on along the minus strand of JARRPY010000194.1, from coordinate 4,724 downwards.
TCGCGTACCGGATGGGATGGCGCTTTCTTTTCTCAAACACCCCACCACTTCACAGTGGGAAAGGCCTGCGGGCGCGCCATTGTAGCCCGTGCACAGGATCCGCTTCTCTTTCACGATCACTGCGCCGACGTGCCGCCGCAAACACGTGGATCGGCTCGCCACCATCCGGGTGATGGACATAAAGTATTCATCCCATGACGGTCTGGGCAACGCCTTTTGCCTCCCTTAGGGGTCAACAGTCAAGGTGAGCATAAATGGGAAACCTGCGGCAGAGATCTGATACCGACCCGCGTACGGTTTTCAAGATGCCATCGGAATCGGGTGCCTCCAGAACATCGCGGATCAGTTGGGCGATTTCTCTCATCTCCGGTCCCTTCATTCCCCGGGTCGTTACAGCCGGAGTTCCCAATCGCAACCCGCTGGTCACTTTGGGACCTCTCTTGTCAGACGGGATGCTGTTTTTATTGGCCACGATTCCGGCCAGACCGAGGGCACGCTCTGCATCGAGTCCGGTGATGTCTCTTTCAGATAAATTGATCAGAAGCAGGTGGTTGTCCGTTCCCCCGGACACCAGGTCGAACCCGTGGGCCAGCAGTTCATCGGCCAGTATTCGTGCATTTTCCAGTACCTGCTGCTGATATTGTATAAATTCGGGTCGGAGGGCCTCTTCAAATGCCACCGCCTTGGCAGCGATCACGTGCATGAGTGGCCCCCCCTGGATTCCCGGGAAGACGCCTTTGTCCAGTTTCGATGCCTGTGTCTCTTGGGTGAGAATCAATCCTCCCCGCGGGCCCCTCAGTGTCTTGTGGGTCGTGGAGGTCACAAAATCGGCCTTGCCGACGGGCGACGGATGAAGACCCACCGCAACCAGACCGGCGATATGGGCCATATCCACCATGAAATAGGCCCCCACATCATGGGCGATGTCACTGAATAATGAGAAATCGATATAACGGGGATACGCACTGGCTCCGGCAACGATCAGTTTGGGGTTGTGTTTCTTGGCCAGGTCGCTCACATGGTTGTAGTCAATCTGCTCCGTCTTCGGATCCAAGCCATAGTGGACGGCATGATACAACCGGCCGGAAAAACTTGCAGGGCTTCCATGAGTTAAATGGCCGCCGTGGGACAAATCCATGCCCAGGATGGTATCGCCGATCTCTAAGAAAGAGAAATAAACGGACATGTTTGCCTGAGAGCCTGAGTGAGGCTGTACATTGGCGTGTTCGGAAGCGAACAGCCGGTTGGCCCGGTCAGTGGCCAGTCTTTCCACTTGATCTACAAACTGACACCCCCCGTAATATCTGGCTCCGGGATACCCTTCTGCGTATTTGTTGGTCATCACATTGGCTTGGGCCGCCATGACAGCCGGACTCGCATAGTTTTCGGAGGCGATGAGCACGAGACTGTTCTGTTCCCGATTTATTTCGGAGCATATGGCATCATAGACTTCGGGGTCCAGACGCTTGAGCATCTCCCAATTTGATGTATCAGATTGCGTCAATTTGATTTACCCTCACTTCGTGTCTTCCCCCGTCAAATGGGGTTTCAAGGAAAAGATCCACCATTTCGAGCGCAAGACCCACACCAATCACCCGTCCGCCCATGACCAGTATATTGGCGTTGTTGTGTTGTCTGCTCAAACGGGCGGTGAAAAGATTATGGCACAGGCATGCGCGAACGCCGTTGTAGCGATTGGCCACCAAACTCATGCCGATACCGGTGCCACAAATGAGAATTCCCATTTTGAATTCTCCTTGAGCCACGGCCTGGGCCACCCGATGGCCGACCTCGGGATAGTTTGAGGATTCCCGGCTGAAGACGCCCACATCCTCAATGCGGTGGCTGGATGATGCGTCCAGGTGTACTTTACACGCTTCTTTCAGATCGAACCCGCCATGATCCGCGCCCATGATAATCTTCATATGTTAACCTCCGACCTTATGAGGGGATTTGTATTGTTGTCGTGAGAGAGTCATTCAGCGTGAATTCACGGCACTCCACAATCGACGTTTTCAGTTTGAAAATGCACGGAAGATCAGCGTCGCGTTGGTGCCACCAAAACCGAAGGAATTGGACATGGCCGTCTGGATGGGGACTTTTCTGGCCGTATTGGGTACGTAATCGAGATCACACTCGGGATCCGGCGTTTCATAATTTGCCGTAGGCGGGAGCACGCTGTGTTTGAGCGCCAACAGGCTGAAAATAGATTCGATCCCACCGGCGCCACCGAGAAGATGACCGGTCACTGACTTCGTGGAACTGACGGCAAGACGGTACGCATGCTCCTTGAACACCGCCTTTATGGCTTTGTTTTCTGAAAGATCGTTCAATTTGGTAGATGTACCGTGGGCATTGATATACTCGATACGCTCGGGTGGGATACCCGCATCTGTCAAAGCCGCCTGCATACAGCTAATGGCACCCTCCCCTTCGGGCTCGGGAGCCGAGACATGGTAGGCATCTCCGCTCAAACCGAAGCCGATGACCTCACCGTAAATGGGCGCCCCGCGATCAAGCGCGTGTTCCAACTCCTCCAAGACCAGGATACCGGATCCTTCCCCCATGACAAATCCGTCCCGATCCATTTCAAAAGGTCTTGAGGCCCTTTCCGGCTCATGGTTTCGTGTAGAGAGGGCACGCATGGAGCAGAATCCCCCCAGCGCCAAAGGGGTAATCACCGCCTCAGATCCTCCGGTGATCACGGCATCCGAGATGCCCTCCCGGATGAACCGATAGGCTTCACCCACCGCATGCGCACTGGCCGCACAAGCGGTTTCGATGGAAAGATTCGGTCCTTTGGCGCCGAATTCAATGGCGATCTGACCCGGAACCATATTGGCGATGATACCGGGGATAAAAAAGGGACTGATTCGCTTGGGGCCTTTTTCCATCAGGACCGAGTGATAGTGCTCCAACATGGCCAGTCCTCCCAGGCCCGTACCGGTCACACATCCCACTCTTGATGCATTCTTTTCATCAATTCTGAGCTTGGCATCTTCCAACGCCATTCTGGCCGAGGCAATGGCATAATGGATAAATATATCGAAGCGGCGAATCTCTTGTTTGGCCATGAAATCTTCGGACCTGAAATCAGTGACCTCTCCGGCGATTTGAGCAGAAAAATCCGATGCATCGAACTTGGTAATGGGCCCGATGCCGGACCTCCCTTCACAAACTGACTCCCAGTTCTTGTCGACCCCGGTTCCCAGGGGCGTGACCATTCCCAAGCCTGTGGCAACCACTCTTCTGCGCACTTCTAATACCCCCTAATCCTCGCTGGGTGGAGGATTGATCTGAAATTGGACAGAAGATTTCCTAATCGATGACGAAGTCCCACACCAGATAATTCCTATTGACCATTCATGGCCAAACAACACGCTAAGCTTCCGTCGCGTTTTTGACGTAGTTTATGGCATCCTGAACTGTGGCAATTTTCTCTGCATCTTCATCAGGGATGGATACATCGAATTCCTCTTCCATCGCCATAATAAGCTCCACCTGATCCAGGGAATCCGCGCCCAAATCATCCACGAAAGATGCACCTGGGACCACATCTTCTTCTGGCACGTCCAATTGTTCACTGATGATTTTTTTGATCTTTTCCTCAATTGTCGCCATAAATGTCTACCTCCAAAAGTTTAAATAATTTAGCTGGTTAAATCTATTCCTTAATGCACTTCATTATCTTCAAAGCTACATGTAGAGACCACCGCTTACATGAATAACCTGGCCGGTCACATAAGCGGCGCCTGGAGAACACAGCCAATACACCGCATCTGCCACATCCTCGGTTTCTCCCATTCTTCCCAAGGGGATCTGGTCCATGAAACTCTGTTTTACCTTTTCGGGGAGTATTGCCGTCATTTCCGTATCAATGAATCCCGGTGCCACTGCGTTGACGGTGATTTGTCTACCGGCCACCTCTTTGGCAACGGTCTTGGTAAACCCCATAATGCCGGCTTTCGAGGCCGCATAATTGGCCTGACCGGCATTGCCGGTCTGTCCTACCACAGAAGCGATATTGACGATCCGTCCCTCTCGCTGTTTGACCATGGTGCGGATGACGGCCTGGGTGCAGTTAAACACGCTTTTGAGATTGACGGCAAGCACGGCGTCCCAGTCCTGCTCAGTCATGCGCATCAAAAGGGTATCCCGAGTGATCCCCGCATTATTGATCAACACATCTATTCTTTTGAATCGCGCCAGGACATCCTTGAACAGCGCTTGCACCTGGCTAAAGGATGATACATCCACCTTGTGTGCCTCGGCTTGGGCGCCCTCTTCTGCTAATAGGCGAAGGGTCTCCTGGCTGGCCGATTCATCCGGATCGTAATGAACAAGGATGATTCTTGCCTTCTCTCTTGCGAAGGCAAGCGCCACACTACGGCCGATTCCTTTTGATCCTCCGGTGATGAGGACCACCCTCGATTTGTGATGAGGACCAGCGTCACCCATTGCGTTTCTCCTCTTTAGGTATCTGTGACACCCATGTTCTTCAGTTGAAGATTCATCTTCTCGAGGACACGGCTTCCCACGTATTGAGAGGCCAGTTTAATGGCATTTTTTATGGCTTTTGCCGACGAACCGCCATGACAGACCATTCCCACACCACGAATACCCAGTAACGGTGCGCCTCCGTATTCTTCATAGTCAAATTTTCGTTTCATCTGTGTCAGGGGTTTGCGTGCCAGCAATCCGGCAATACGGCCTAAAAAGGAGGC
>JARRPY010000193.1:0-10894 GCA_037382425.1 Deltaproteobacteria bacterium | reverse complement strand
CCGAATATGTGGTCGATTTTATGCCCAAGATTCGACTCGAAGTCGTCGTGGAAGCGGATATGGTGGCCATGGACGTGGATGACATCAAAGAGACCGCCCATACCGGTGAGATTGGAGACGGCAAGATTTTCATCCTGCCCGTGGAAAAGGCCATCCGCATCCGCACGGGCGAAGAGGACAGAGACGCCATTTAGCCGGCGGGCGGGCGACCATGTGACGGAAATCGATCGGGGAGGCCTTACCTTCACCCTTCCTGTGCCGCCGCGCCGGATCGTATGAATGTGTCGGGGACAGGGGACGTCGTGTGTTCAAGCGCCGGGGCGTATCTTGATGGCAAACCGAAGTTCACAGGATATGGTCGGGGCGATGATCTGGCGGTGATGGCCCTGGGGGGCTACGGAAGGCGTGAACTTTGCGTCTGGTCGGATGTGGACTTGATGGTCATCCATCGCGGAAAACTGACAGCAGAGACGAATGAGATGATCTCCCGTGTCATTTACCCCCTTTGGGATGCCAAGCTGGATGTGGGCCAGTCCATTTTGACCTACCGGGAATGCATTCGCCTGGCCGTATCGGATTTCCGGGTGTTCACCTCCTTGTTGGATAGCCGTTTCCTCTTGGGCTCCCTCTCTTTTTACCGGCTTTTCCAGGACGCCTTCTGGTCCCGCATTCACCGGGAGCGATCCTCTCTGCTCCCCAAATTTCTGATCTCCAGGGAACAGCGGGCTGAAAAATATGGAGACGAGGGCTATTTTGTGGAACCCGACCTGAAAGAAGGGCTGGGTGGCTTGCGTGACCTTCATCTCATGGAGTGGGTGGCAAGAACCTATTTCAGGTGCCCACATCTGGCCGATATCAAACGGTTTTCGGTTTTCAGTCATTTTGAGCTCGACAAGCTGAGTGCATCCCGGGGGGTTCTCCTGAATGTGAGAAACCACCTCCACTACCTGACCGGCAGAAAAGAAGACCGTTTGCTCCTCTCTTCCCAGGACCGGATTTCACAGCGCCTCGGTTACAGGGATTCACTGCATAACTCCAGGCCTGAACAGCTTATGCGGGACCTCTATCTCCATCTGAACCGGATCCGGTACCGGTACGAGGAGTTTCAGGTGAAGGCCCTGGACATCATCGATCCGTCTCCCTCCGTCTCCTATCCGGATATGCTTTCCTCCGAATTCAAGGTGGTCAAAGGGAACGTGGTCTTGCGTGAGGGATCGCTTCGAGAGAAGGAACCGATGGTGATTCTCAAGGGCCTCAAAGAGGCCAATGAGCAGGATCTGTTTTTGGGTTCGGGCTTTATCTGGGAGGCAAAAAAGATCATCGCCGATCAGGGCAAACGGTTGATGAACTCCCCCCAGGCCCGGGCACTCTTTTTAGAAATCCTCCTCAACCCCAAGAATCCCAAACTCGTTCGTCTTACCCTGGAGATCGGTCTGATCGGTCTCTTTATCCCGGAGTTCAGGCGCATCCGGAATCTGGTGGAGTTTGGGTTTTATCATGTCATGACCGTGGATCTCCACTCCCTCAAAACTCTAGACACGGTCAGGGAGATATCCGTGGGGGCATTTGATCCCCGTTGGCCCTTGTTTCGGCAGGTGTTTGAAGAGATTCGTCGCCCCCAGTGGCTTTTCATGGCGGCGTTGCTTCACGATATCGGTAAAGGGCAAGGCACGGATCATGCCAGGAAAGGCAGTGAAACCATTGTGCGCATACTGAAAAGGCTGGGAATGGAGGATGCCCTCGAGGCCATCCCTTCCCTGGTCAGACACCACCTGCTTTTGGCCAATATGTCTCAGCGCCGGGATTTGCGCGACGAAAAGACATCCATTCAGGTTGCTCAGATTATCCAGAGTGAGGACATGTTGAAGATGCTGTTTTTGTTGACCGTGGCCGATAGTTTCGCCACGGGTCCCATGGCCCGGAGTGAGTGGAAAATCATGCTCCTGATTGAACTCTTCATGAAAGTGAGCGGTATATTGGAGAGAGGGACGCTCGCCACCCCGGATGCCACCCGGCAGATTGAGGCCAAGAAACAGGCCATCCTCGACATCCTGGTGAGGGATTTTTCAGAAACTGAAGTAAAGGCGTTGATGGACCAGGTATCGCCCCGCTATTTTTTAAGTGCGACCGTGGAAGACGGTATTGAGCATTTTCGCATGGCCCTGAACATGATTGCCGGGCATGATAATGGACGGCATGCCTGGATGCTTCACCAACTGAAAGATGCGCCGGTCACGCGGATCATCCAATGCACGCACGATAAGCCGGGGCTTTTCAGTCAAATGGCGGGCGTATTTACCCTCAACAACATAAAGATCCTTTCGGCCAACATTTTTACCTTGAAAAATGGGCTGGCATTTGACATCTACGAGGTGACCAATCCGGTGGACCCCTACCGAGCGGCCGAGAGATGGGAGCAAACGTTGAAAGACGTCCATTCGGTCTTGGAGGACCGGCTTTCCTTAGACGATCTCATAAGGGAAAAGGAAAAGACCCCTTACGGTGAAGCATACCATCCGCCTGTCCACAAGAGTGTTAGAATAGACAACGATATCTCTGATTTTTTTACGGTGATCGAGGTCCGTACCGGTACGGGTGTGGGGCTGACCTATGCCATGGCCAAGCAGATTTTCCTTTTGGGATTGGATATCCGGTTTGCCAGGGTCAACAGCGATGAAGAGCGGGTCATGGGGGTCTTCTATGTGCGGGATGCGGGCGGGCAGAAAATTTTTGAAGACGAGCGTATCGCCGCCATAAAGGACGAGATAATGAAAGTGGGCGGGTAGGGACTTCCGATTGGCGATTGTTGATTGGCGATTGATGGGGACCCACTTTGGGAAGGGACCATACGGAACGTCCCGCATATGGGTTCAGGAAACGTGATGATAGCCATTGTCGATTATAAGGCCGGTAATCTCAGGAGCGTTGAGCGTGCCTTGGTTAAGCTGGGGTTTGGGTGCCGGATTACCCATGACAAGGGAGAGATCCTGGCCGCCGATCGGGTCATTTTCCCGGGGGTCGGCGCGGCCGGAAAGGCCATGGCCGATTTGAAAGCGCTCGGCCTGGATGAGGTGCTGGCCCGGGTTTTTGAAAACAAAACGCCTTTCCTGGGGATTTGCCTAGGGGCCCAGATTATCCTGGATAAAAGCCAGGAAGACGGCGCAGGGTGTCTGGGGCTCATTCATGGCGAGGTGAAGCGGTTTCCCGACCGGCTTTTCTCGGGGAAGGACCGGTTGAAAATTCCCCACATGGGATGGAACCGGGTGGATATCCTAAAGAAGCATCCGGTCCTGGAGGGGATCACTCCGGCGGACGAGTTCTACTTTGTCCATGGCTATTATCCGATGCCGGCTGCCAGAGATCGAATCATCGGGGTGACCGAGCATGGTATCGGATTCCCTTCGGTCATCGGGCGGGGGAGTCTCATCGCCATGCAGTTTCACCCGGAGAAGAGCGGCCATCCGGGATTACATATCATTCAAAATTTTTGTCGGTGGGATGGCCAGGATGCTGAGTAAACGAATCATCCCCTGTCTCGACGTGCGGGCGGGGAGGACCACCAAGGGGATCAAGTTCAAGGAGAATGTGGACATCGGCGATCCCGTGGCCATGGCCCGCCATTATTACCATGAGGGAGCCGACGAGATCGTCTTTTATGATATCACCGCTTCCAACGAACGACGCGACATCATGATCGATGTGGTCAGCCGGGTGGCCGAGGCCATATTCATCCCCTTTTCCGTGGGCGGTGGGCTGCGGACACTGGAAGACATGCGGAGGGTGCTGTTGGCCGGAGCCGAAAAAGTCAGCGTGAACAGTGCCGCCATTCGCGACCCGGAAATTATCCGGCAGGGGGCAAGGGCCTTTGGGAGTCAGTGCGTGGTCCTGGGAATGGATGTGAAACGGGTATCGCCTTCCCATAAAATTCCTTCAGGCTACGAAATGGTCATTGACGGCGGAAGGACCTACGTGGGAATGGACGCCCTAGAGTGGGCCAAAAAGGCAGAGGCACTGGGGGCGGGGGAAATATGCCTCAATTCCATTGACGCGGACGGGACTCAGAACGGCTATGAATTGACCTTGACCGCACTGATTTCCGAAAATGTCAATATTCCGGTGATCGCATCCGGCGGTGCCGGGAATATCGATCATATCTATGATGTCCTGACCGACGGGAAGGCGGACGCCGCACTGGTCGCATCAATCGTCCATTACGACACCTTTGCCATTAAGGAAATAAAAGACGCGCTCCACGACCGGGGCGTCAAGGTAAGACAAAAATGGTAAGCAGCACCCCATATATGAAGGCCATCCTGGCCTTGGAAGACGGCACCATTTTCACTGGTCGTTCTTTTACCGGAGCGTGTGACGTCACCGGAGAAGTGGTGTTCAATACCAGTATGTCCGGCTACCAAGAGATATTGACCGATCCCTCTTACTGCGGTCAGATGGTGACCATGACCTATCCGCTCATCGGCACCTATGGCGTGAACGAGCAGGACGTGGAATCGGACCGGGTTCAGGTGAAAGCCCTCCTGGTGCGGGAATACCAGGAATATCCCAGCAACTACAGGTCTCAGAAAAGCCTGGCCGATTACCTGAAGGCGAGCCGGGTCCCGGGCATAGAGGGAATCGACACGCGCGCGCTGACCCGGCATATCCGATTGGAGGGCGCCATGAAGGCCGCCCTCTCCACAGAAGCATCGGACACGGATGCTCTGGTGGATAAGGCCCGGCAGTCCCCTGATATGGCGGGAAGCGACCTGGTTCAATATGTGACCTGTAAGGCCCCCTTGCTCTGGAAAGCGGGTCGACCCACGGAATTGTCGGTGGCACTGGATCAATTTAAGTGGCCTGACAAGCCCGAGGGTTTCCGTGTGGTGGCCATGGATTACGGGATCAAGTACAATATCCTCAGATCCCTGGAAAGACGGGGCTGTACCATTCTCATTCTCCCGGCCCATACGCCCTCGGCGGTTATTGAGAGGCTCAACCCCCAGGGGCTGTTCCTGAGCAATGGGCCTGGGGACCCGGCCGCCGTGACCTATGCAGTGGATGTGATCCGGGAGCAGATCGGCCGGCGTCCCATATTCGGGATCTGCCTGGGACACCAGCTGATGGGCCTGGCCCTGGGCGGCCGCACCTTTAAGCTCAAGTTCGGGCATAGGGGGGCGAATCAGCCGGTAAAGGATCTGACCACGGGAAAGGTGGAGATCACCTCCCAGAACCACGGGTTCAGTGTGGACATCGACAGCCTGTCAGATAAGGATCTCCGGTTGAGTCATGTCAACCTCAATGACCAAACACTGGAAGGACTGGTACACAAAGCGTACCCGATCTTCTCAGTCCAATATCACCCCGAGGCATCCCCGGGGCCGCACGACGCGGACTACCTGTTTGACCGGTTTATACAATTGATGGCGCAAAACGGATAGGCGAATATCGAACCCCTAAGATCTGAAATCTGACACCCGAAACCTGAAATTCGAAAATCACCCATGCCCAAACGAACGGATATCCACAAAATCCTCATCATCGGTTCAGGACCCATCGTCATCGGACAAGCCTGTGAATTCGATTACTCGGGGTCCCAGGCCTGCAAGGCGTTGATGGAAGAGGGATATGAGATCGTTCTCATCAACAGCAATCCCGCCACCATCATGACCGATCCGGAAACCGCCCATCGGACATACATCGAGCCGATCACCCCCGAGATGGTGGCAAAAATCGTGGAGCGGGAACGGCCCCAGGCCATTCTCCCCACCTTGGGGGGGCAGACCGGTCTCAATACCGCGGTAAAAGTGGCGGAGAGTGGCCTGTTGGACGAACTGGGGGTGGAGATTTTGGGGGCGTCTTTAGAGGTGATCCTGAAAGCCGAGGATCGGGAGCGGTTCAGGGATGCCATGACGCGAATCGGCCTGAGGGTCCCTGAAAACGGCATTGCCCGGAATATGGAAGAGGCCAGGAAGGCGGCCGACCAGATCGGATACCCCCTGATCATCCGCGCCAGTTTTACCCTGGGGGGCATGGGAAGCGGCGTGGCCTATAACCGGGAAGAGATGGAGGCCTTAGCCGAGACCGGTCTCGAGGCGAGTATGATCTCAGAAATCATCATGGAGGAATCCCTCCTGGGCTGGAAGGAATTCGAGCTGGAGGTCATGCGGGACTTCATCATCATGGAGGAATCCCTCCTGGGCTGGAAGGAATTCGAGCTGGAGGTCATGCGGGACTTCAAAGACAATGTGGTGATCATCTGTTCCATTGAAAATTTTGATCCCATGGGGGTTCATACGGGGGACAGTATCACCGTGGCTCCTTCCCAGACGCTCACGGATATGGAATACCAGGTGATGCGGGATGCGGCGATCCGGATCATTCGGGAGATCGGCGTGGAAACCGGGGGATCCAACATCCAGTTTGCCATTCACCCTCAAACCGGTGAGATGGTGGTGATTGAAATGAATCCTCGGGTATCCAGGAGTTCGGCCCTCGCTTCCAAGGCCACCGGGTTTCCCATTGCCAAGATAGCGGCCAAACTGGCCGTGGGATATACACTGGATGAAATTTCCAACGACATCACCCGGGAGACGCTGGCGTCCTTTGAACCGACCATTGACTATTGCGTGGTCAAGGTGCCCCGGTGGACCTTTGAGAAGTTCCCGGGTGCTGAAGATGTGCTGACCACTTCCATGAAATCCGTCGGGGAGACCATGGCCATCGGCCGGACCTTCAGGGAGGCCCTTCAGAAGGGGATCCGGTCTTTAGAGATCGGCCGGTCGGGCCTCGGTAACGAGACCGCATCCAGCTCCTTGGCCGATTTAGAAGCCCATGAACTGGACCGGGGCCTTTCTCATCCCCATTCCAACCGATTGTTTTACATCCATGAGGCATTCAAGCGGGGGATGAGCATCGCCGATGTGTATGAGAAGACATGGATCGACCCCTGGTTTTTACATCACATCCGGCAATTACAGATCACGGACAGCGAACTCCGTCAAATGGCCGAAAAAGGAGAACCTTCCGCCACATGGGATGCGGAGTGGCTCAGGGATCTGAAATCTCAGGGATTTTCAGATATCTATTTGGGGAAACTCTTCGGCGTCCCAGAGGTGGAGGTCCGAAACCTTCGCAAGGCCAATGCAATCGCACCGGTCTACAAGCTGGTGGACACCTGCGCCGCCGAGTTCGAGGCCTATACCCCCTATTATTACTCCACCTATGAACAGGAGAACGAAATCCGTTCATCAAAGAGCGAGAAGGTGATGATCCTGGGCGGGGGCCCCAACCGGATCGGACAGGGGATCGAATTCGACTATTGCTGCGTGCAGGCCTCCCGGGAATTGAGGGCCATGGGAATGGAGAGTATCATGGTGAACAGCAATCCGGAGACGGTCAGCACCGATTACGATACCTCGGACCGGCTCTATTTCGAACCCCTGACCACGGAAGATGTCCTCCATATCGTGGCGCAGGAACGCCCGCGCGGGGTGATCGTCCAGTTCGGCGGGCAGACCCCCCTGAACATCGCGGTGCCGCTGGCCGAAGCAGGGGTCCATATCCTCGGCACCTCTCCGGACAGCATTGACCGGGCCGAAGACCGGGAACGGTTTCAGGCGCTTCTCAAAAAACTCAATATCCTCCAGCCGAAAAACGGGATCGCAGTCAATAGAGACCAGGCCCTGGCAGTGGCCGAGCAGATCGGTTATCCGGTGGTGGTGAGGCCGTCTTTTGTCCTGGGAGGCCGGGCCATGGAGATCGTGTATGACCGGACCGACCTCGAATTCTATATGAAAAGTGCGGTTCTGGTCTCGCCGGGAAAACCCGTGCTGATCGATAAGTTTCTGGAAAGGGCCATCGAGGTGGATGTGGATGCCCTTTCGGACGGCACCGATACCCTGGTGGTGGGCATCATGGAACATATCGAAGAGGCCGGCGTCCACAGCGGGGACAGCGCCTGCGTCCTTCCGCCCGTGTCTCTAAGTGCGGAGATCATCGACCAGATCAAAACCCAGACCCGGGCCTTGGCTAAAGAGCTTCATGTGGTGGGTCTGATGAATATCCAGTATGCGGTGAAAGATGGGATTCTTTATGTGCTTGAGGTCAATCCGCGGGCGTCCCGGACCGTCCCGTTTGTGAGCAAGGCCACAGGCGTTCCCCTTGCCAGACTGGCCACCCGGGTGATTGTCGGAAAGCGTCTCAAGGAAATGGGGCTCAAAGGGGAGCCGGCGCCCGCCCATGTCTCTGTGAAGGAATCGGTGTTTCCGTTCAGCCGGTTCCCCGGGGTGGATACCATCCTGGGACCCGAAATGAAGTCCACCGGAGAAGTCATGGGTATCGACGCCTCCTTTGGACTGGCCTTTGCCAAGTCCCAACTCGCTGCCGGCCAGCGGCTTCCCCTCTCGGGGAGTGTGTTCATCAGTGTGCGGGATATGGACAAGGCCCTGGCCCCGGAGATTGCAGCGGACCTGAGAGAGATGGGGTTTGAGATCCTGGCCACCCGAGGGACGTCCGCATTTCTTCAACAAAAAGGGATTTTAAACCGCAGGGTCAACAAGGTCAGAGAGGGGCGACCTCACGTGGTGGATATGATCAAAAACGGCGAAGTAAACCTGGTCATCAACACCACCAGCGACAAGCAGGCCATCGCCGAATCCTTTTCCATAAGGCGGGCCGCGCTGACCCTGGATGTCCCCTATTGCACCACCATGGCCGGTGCCAGGGCGTCGGTGGCGGCGATCCGGGCCATGATCGATCAAACCCTGGGGGTCAGGACCCTGCAGGAGTATCATAAAAGCGGTGCAGGGCACGAGGTGGAAGGCACAGGGTAACCCAATGGTATCAAAGGACGAGGAGTAGAAATGACAAAAGTCCCAGACCCCACGGTGTTGCGTTCTGACAGGCCACGGGAGGCTTGCGGCATTTTTGCGGTCTATGATCACAAAGAAGCGGCCAAGCTGACCTATTTCGGCCTCTATGCCCTGCAGCATCGGGGCCAGGAGAGTGCGGGTATTGTCACATCGGATGGACGTCGGGTGGTGGGCCACAAGGCCATGGGCCTGGTGCCGGAGGTGTTCAATGAGGACGTGCTGAAAAGCCTGAAAGGACATATGGCCTTGGGCCATGTGCGGTATTCCACCACCGGCTCATCACTCCTGGTCAATGCCCAGCCCTTCAGGATTATGTATTCCGGAAAGTCCTTTGCCGTTGCCCACAACGGCAACATCGTGAACGCCAGGGAAATCCGCTCAGAGCTGGAGGAAAAAGGCTCCATCTTCCAGACCAGCATGGACAGCGAACTGGTACTCCACCTGGCGGCGAGGTCTTTTAAATCCGGACTCGAACAAGCCATCATCGACGCCATGACGCGGCTGAAGGGCGCTTATTCCATGGTGGTGATGACGGAAGACAGCATTGTCGCGGCCAAGGATCCCAACGGGTTCAGGCCGCTGGCCCTGGGAAAGCTCAATTCGGGGTATGTGGTTGCCTCTGAAACGTGCGCGTTCGATTTGGTGGAGGCGGAGTTCATCAGAGAACTGAACCCTGGAGAGATCGTGATTATTGATACGCACGGCTTAAGGACCGTGCGGTCCGGCCTTCCCGTGAAAAAGAGCCAGTGCATTTTTGAGTTGATCTATTTTGCACGGCCCGACAGCACGGTCTTTGGTCAGAACGTCTATGAGTTTAGAAAAAGACAGGGCCAGTTGCTGGCAGAGGAATTCCCCCTAGATGCCGACCTGGTGATGCCCTTTCCCGATTCCGGCAATTACGCCGCCATCGGATATGCCCAGGCGTCGGGCATTCCATTTGAGATGGGGGTCATCCGGAATCACTATATTGGACGGACCTTTATTCAGCCGTCCCAGAGCATGCGAGACTTTGGTGTGAAGGTAAAACTGAACCCGGTTAAGGAGATATTGAAAGGCCGGCGGGTGGTTATCATCGAGGATTCCATCATTCGAGGGACGACCTCCCGGACCCGGGTCAAAAGCCTGCGCGAGCTCGGCGTTAAGTCGCTTCATATGCTGGTCAGCTGCCCCCCGCACCGTTTCCCCTGCCCCTATGGCATCGATTTTTCCACCCGGGGCGAATTGATCGCCGCCAGCAAGTCCGTCCAAGAGATCCGTGATTTCGTGGGGCTGGACAGTCTCGGATATCTTCACATAGACAACCTCAGGAAGGCCACGCATATCCCCAAAGACGACCTCTGCTTCGCCTGTTTTGACGGCTGCTACCCCGTGTCCGTGGCGGATGGGGAGGCGTCCAAGTATTGCTTTGAGTAGGACTTCTTTGCCATCCACAACACCCCACATGATGAAGGAGGGGAACGACCCGTGGCCAGATTTTTGATGCTCGATATCGGTGCGGGGACCATGGACCTTCTGGTCTATGACACCGACACCGACCTCCATTACAAGGCGGTGGTCCGCTCACCGGTTTTGTCCGTGGCCGAGTCGGCGGATCGTCTCGAGGGGAAACTGCTCCTCACGGGAGTGGAAATGGGGGGCGGCCCCATCTCCGGGGTGCTCGCTCGTAAGGCGGACCAGGGGGAAGTGGTGATGTCCCGTTCCGCAGCCAAAACCATCCACCATTCCGAGGCCCGGGTGACTGCCTTAGGGGTCCATATCGTGGATGATGAGGCGGCGGAGATCCTCAAGGCAGGGGGCGAATACACGGTATTTGATATCGGTGATATCGAGAGGGATCGAATCGCGCGAATCATCCACTGCCTGGGCGTCCCCTTTTCCTTTGATGCAGTGGCGGTCTTGAAGACCTGATGACGGTAGTCCAGATGAGACACCCCTTCGGGTGGCACGCCGTGGTCCTGGGCACAGACCGCCACTGCATCGAAGGAAAAGGGGACGCCCAGGCAGTGGATGATTCGCGCGATTCGATC
>JARRPY010000192.1:0-7856 GCA_037382425.1 Deltaproteobacteria bacterium | reverse complement strand
CGTGGCAAGTTCTGCAGGCAAGGAAAATCGGTTAACCTATCTGATGTATCTCTCGGCCGTTCGCTTCTCAGAGCGGTCAGTACACCTGACCAACGCCTATTTCGTTCCTGACGAGGATATGATGAACGCACTCGTTGACGCGGCCAAACGGGATGTGGACGTCAAGATCGTCCTCTCAGGGGCGACCGATTCGGCACTGGTTTTCGTGGCCGCACGCTCCTTTTACACCCGGCTCCTAGAAGCCGGGGTGAAGCTGTATGAGCGCAGGGATGCCATTCTTCATGCCAAGACCGGGGTCATAGACGGGCTCTGGTCCACCGTGGGATCCACCAACATGGACTTCTGGAGTTTTCTGCGCGACAATGAAGTCAATGCCGTCATCATCGGACCAGAATTTGCCCGAAAGATGGAAGCCCTATTCAAGACAGACCTCGACGCATCCGAGCCGGTTCGCCTGGATGAATGGAAGAACCGTCCATGGACAGAGCGATTCATGGAATGGTTTGTCCGGTACTTTGCCTACTGGCTTTAATCGGCTATCCGTACGGCAGGGACCTGAGGACTTCTGTCTTCTCAAGAGATGTAAGGATAATAACTCTGCACCACGTCCAGACGGCCCAACTGTCCACCACCGAGCCAGAGTTGTATGATCTTGCTGTCCCGTAGATACTTTTCCACGTGGTATTCCCGTGCATAGCCGTACGAGCCCATGAGTTCCATGGCCTTGTTGCACACCATTTCGGTCACATCACAGGCATACACTTTGGCTGCACTGGACCGGGCCAGGAGGAAGTCGTCGCCCGGATTTCCGAATGCTTTGCGGTTATTGAACATGGCGGCCACGGACATATAGAAGGCACGGGCGGATTCGATGCCGATGGCCATGTCCGCTATCATGGCGGCCTGAAGCGAATGGTTGCGGACCGGCTTGCCCCCGTAGGCCCGGGTTTGGGTGTAGTCCATCACAATCTCTAAAACCGCCTGGGCGTTCCCTATGGTCATGGGCGCACTGGTCAGACGCCCCCACCCGATGTTGTTTCTAAAAAGCGCCCAATCGAGACCGGGACCCCCTGCACGGTATTCCTTGGGGACGCGCACATCATCGAAATAAATCGCGGCATTTACATCCGTCACCTTCATGCCCATCTTTTCCTCGGGCTTGCCAAAGCTAAGCCCGGGGGTGTCCTTGGGCACGTATATCAATGCCACACCCTCTTCCTTTTCCTTGGGATCGGTGGTACACACCACGCAATAGAGATCGGCCACACTGGCGCCGCTGGGCCACATCTTCTCGCCGTTGATCACCCATTCATCCCCATCCAGTTTGGCCAAAGTCCGTATGGTCAGGCCGTGCTCTGCTCCGTCTTCGACGTTGCACCCTCCTGCGGGTTCGGTGATGGCCAGACACCCGCAATGGGGTTCATCTTCGCAAAACATGGGGATATACTTATCCATAATCACCGTGTTACGGCCGCCCATGGCCGCCGCCATGCACCAGGGAATGATCAACGCATGAAGGGAAAGCCCGCTGTCTCCCCTTGATATTTCCTCGGTAATCGCGCAGACGGTGGCTGCCGATCGGATGCCCAAGCCCCCGTACTTCGGGGAAAAGCCTCGCTTTTGGATGCCCAATCTCACAAGACCGCGATAGACCTGCTCGAACACGGCATAGTCCTCATCCAACTGCATCCGGACCGGCATGACCTCCTTGTCTATGTATTTGCGAATGGTGGTGAGAAACATCCGATCTTCTTCGGAAGTGATGAAATCCCCGTACCTTTTCATGATGACCTCCCCTTCCAAGGTAGTTTGATATTTCCGTGCTTACGCACGCATCCAGAATCCTTTTCGAACGACCAGATAAACCCTAACATCGAATAATTGAAAACCCGTTCATCGGCGTATCCGGGAGCTTATGAATGGATGGCGATGACATTTCTCATAAAACAAACGCTAGCTTCATACCACTATACTGCTTGCCCCTGTGCTGAAGCACACCTCATCCGTGGCCAGCCATAATACCATGGCTGCAACCTCTTCCGGGGTTCCTATCCGGCCGATGGGGATTTTGGCGGTCAAGTATGTCCGCTGATCCGGGGACAGGTCCTCTAACATGGCGGTGTCGATCAGAGCGGGGGTCACCGCGTTGACCAGGATATTGCATCGAGCCACTTCCATCGCCAGGGCCTTGGTCAGCCCGATTACCCCGGCTTTTGCAGCACAATAGGGAATCATGTTCGGGTTGCCCTCTTTTCCGGCGACGCTGGCCAGGTTGATGATTCGACCGGACTGTCGTGAGATCATGTGCGGGATGACTGCCTTGCAGCACAAGAACACACCGCTCAAATCCGCAGCAATGACCCGGTTCCAATCCGCCACATCCTGGTCCTGTATAGGGGCGGTTTTTCCCACAATCCCCGCGTTGTTCACCAGGACATCAATCTGATGAAACTGGACCAAAACCGATTCACATGCGGTTTGAATGGAGGTCCAGTCGGTTACATCCAGGCGAAATGCCTTCACCGATGCACCGGCTGATTCGAGCGATTCGGCGGCCTTTTCAGCGCCCTCGAAATTCAGGTCGGCAATGGCCACAGCGGCTCCGGCCTCGACCAACCGCCGAGCCACCGCCCTTCCAATGCCCTGTGCGCCGCCCGTTACGACGGCCACCCTGTCTTTCAACGGTAATGACATGGTCTATCCGCCTTTGATGAATGAGGAGACAAAAATGAACTTTTGATCTGAAGAATAGAAAAATCCCCATGTGGCGTCAATGACTAAATGTCCGTTCAGGGATCAAGGGGCGGGCCGAGAACCGGCCCTTGCGCTTAAGGGAATGCCCCCGCTGAGCGATTCCAAGCGCGAGCGGCAGGGACGGAGCCCCCCCTGATTTTGGGTCGAAGCGTAAATGTGCGGTCAATGCAAAGGGAAGATGGTGAAGATGACCGTACTCCACACCGAGTGGGAGATGATGGCGGCGGTCAGGTTCCGGGTGCGCCAATAAAAGGCCCCCCAGAAGGCCCCTGCCACGCCGGCCGCTCCCACGAGCATAAAGTTCATGGAGGAGATGTGTACCCCGGCATACAATAAGCTGGCCAGGAGATACCCTTTTGCATTGCCGAGGCGTTGCTGCAGTCCCCTTTGGAGATAGCCCCTCCAGAAGATCTCCTCACTCGGACCGGTGACAAAGAAGAGGAGCAGGGCGATGACCCATGAGGGGGTCCCTGTGCCTTTGGCATAGATGCCCCCGATCTGGTCGTGGGCAAAGCCGAACAGGTGAATTGCGGCCATACGACCGATCATGAACACGGCATAGAGGGCCACGGCGGCGGAAAGGCCCAAATAAAGGGTGCGCAGATTCATCCGGCGCAACGGCACCGGGCCTCCGAATAACCGGGAAAGGATGGCCAGGGTGGACGCAGCAACAGATATCTTTATCCAGAAGTTTCCATGAGGGACGGCAAAGGCCCAAATCCACAGGCCGAAGGCCAGGGCGGGTAATAGCACTAAACCGAGCCGGGTTCGGTCTTTTTTCAAACAATACTCTCGATGATGAGCGAGATGACCAGCAATGCGCCGAATGCCGTATTGAGTTGGGCGGTGCGCGCATCCGCATCCCTGGGGACCTCGTGAATCATCATCTTCAGGAGCTTGACGGCAACGGGCAATGAAAGGATCACCAAGAGGGAATATTTTTCAAGCGGGCCAAAAATGGACATCACCACAACAGAGAGAAGGGCTGCCAGAACCATGGCCGCATAGACCGCAGGACCACGATGACGCCCGAGAATGATGGCCAGGTTGTTTACATGGGCTTTGGCATCCGTGTTCACGTCGCGGAGGTTGTTGGCGAAAAGGGTGAGGGCCACCAGGGTTCCGAAGGGGAGAGATACCCAGAAGGCAGACCAGCTGAAGAAACCGGTCTGGATGAAGTAGGCGGCCTCCACGGCGAGCGGCCCCCACATGAGAAAGACCGACAATTCTCCCCAAGCATGGTATTTGTAAGATACCGGCGGTGCCGTGTAAAGGACACCGGCGGCCACACCAAAGATCCCGATCCACAAGATCTCCCAGCCCCTAAGATAGGCCAGCAGGATTCCCAAGGCCGCACCGAGGGAAAACAGGGCAATGGACACCCACAGCACCGACACCGGATAGATCTTGCCTTCCGCCAATGGGTGCGGACGGTACTGGGTGGTGGCCACGCCCGCAATATCCACCCCGCTTCGGTAATCGAAATAATCGTTCATCAGATTGACACCACCGTGTATTGACACCATGGCCACCGCAGTGAGCACGTACAAGGGCCACGAAAATGGGCCTTGTGTGGCGGCAAAAGCCGCTCCCACGCTAACGGAGATAACGGACATGCTAAAGGACCACGGCCGCATGGCAAGAAACCAGTTTTTGTATCTGTTCATGGTCTGTTTCCTCGAAATGGGCAACTCCCCAAACATCTTTCATTGGGAAAGATAGCCCATCGATCCCCGCGTGTCAATCGTACACCAAAAGGGCCATGGCTACGCCTTGACTTTGTTTCTTAGGGGCATAACAATGCTCGGGATTCAGTAGAAAGCGCGTGCCACGGGACATGAAGACCCGTGAATATGTTCACTGCGACTAAATAAGCCACATCCTTGATCAGAGCCGACGTCAAGCATACGGTTGGCATGGGGGGAAAGGACTTAAAGGGAGGCGTTATGAACACCCTGTTTGAACCTGTCCGGATCAAAAATCTGGAATTGAGAAACCGTTTTGTCCGCTCGGCCACTTTTGAAGGCTGCGGGGATGCAGAGGGGAACCCTACCGACCGGCTGATAACGCTTTACGAGGAACTCGGCCGGGGAGGGGTCGGGTTGGTTATCACGGGGATCGTGATCGTGCATCCCAGCGGACAAATTTCTCCCATCCAGGCGTCCCTCGCCCATGACGACCGTATTCCGGGCTGGCGACGCGTCACCCGCGCGGTGAACGCTCATGGGGCGGCCGTGGCGGCCCAGTTGTTCCATGGCGGCATGGAGGCGGCAAGATTTCTCCATGCACGGGGAGAAACGGCCCTGGCCCCCTCCCGGATTACACATCCCCTCTTTCCGGCGGCTCACCGGGCCATGACCGAGAAAGAGGTCTGGAAACTCGCGCATGCCTTTGGCGACGCGGCCGTCCGGGCCCGTGAGGCCGGATTTGACGCGGTACAGCTTCACGGCGCCCACGGCTATCTCCTGAGCCAGTTCCTGAGCCCTCTGACCAATCAGAGAAGCGACCGCTGGGGCGGGGACCTGAAGGGCCGTCTGGCCTTTCACCGGGCGGTGTATGATGACATGCGGGCCCGGGCGGGTGCGGACTTTCCCATCCTCATCAAGCTCGGGGTCAAAGACGAAGTCAAAGGCGGCATGAGCCTAGATGAGGGCCAGGCCGCGGCCCGAATCCTGGCCGACATGGGGTTTGATGCCCTCGAGATCAGCCAGGGACTCAGGGGAACGGACTACGAGGACACGGAGTTTCGTACCCGGATCCTCTCGCCGGACCGGGAGGCCTAGTTTCGCACCTGGTGCCGGGACATCCAGCGTGAGGTGAACCCGCCCACCATGATGGTGGGCGGCCTCCGTTCCTTGGACATGATGGAGGAAGTGGTGAATGCCGGAGAGGCGGACTTTATTTCCCTGAGCCGGCCCTTGATCCGGGAACCCGACCTGATCGGGCGTTGGGCGAGGGGCGACCGACAAAGACCGGCCTGCATCTCCTGCAACAAATGCTTAGAGGCCCTCAGGATGGGAACCCCTGTCCACTGTGTGATGAAATCACGTAAAAACGCGTCGATTCTCCCCTAACGGTAGATATACGTTCTACAAATTCTCATTTATGCGGAAAGTCCTCTATTTTTACTTGCAACTGAACGATGTTCATGTATATAAACAATGTTCAACGCTTAGCGAAAGGAGATGCCATGGACGATTTTATGTTGAGCCCCGAAGAGCGGGCCGTGAGGGATGAGGCAAAGTCATTTGTGAACGAGGAAATCAGCGCGGACTTCCTGCGCCAAATGGACCGGGACGATATCGTATATCCGAGGGAATTTGTTGAAAAACTGGCTGCGCGCAACCTTCTAGGCATCCGTTTCCCGAAGAAATGGGGGGGCCGCGGTATGAATTGGGTGGCGGAGGTGGCCGCCTTTGAGGAAATCGGCTGCCTCGGCATGGCCCTGGGCTGCGCCTTTGGGATGCCGTCCATCGTGGGGGAGGCCTTAGACAAGTTCGGGACCGATGCCCAAAAGGAAAAGTATCTCAAACCCTACCTGGAGGGGAAGCTGGTGGCGGCCGAGGCCCTGACCGAGCCGCGCGGGGGATCTGATTTCTTCGGCGCCGTCACCCGGGCGGACCTCAAAGGGGATCACTTCGTGCTCAACGGCCAGAAACGTTTCGTGGTGGGGGCCGAGGGTGCGGATTTCTTCCTGGTCTATTGCCGGACCAACTTCGAACCCGACGCGCACAAGTACGGTCGGCTCAGTCTCCTGATTGTCGACCGGGGGCCTGGGGTGAAGACCGAATACCTCTACAATCTGATGGGGTGCCGAGGCGGGGGCACCGGCAGACTCGTCTTCCGGGATGTCAAGGTTCCCAAGGAGAACCTGGTGGGAGAACTCCATGGCGGCGCCATCTGCTTCAACCAGATGATGATCCCGGAACGGCTGACCTCAGCTGCCGGCTGTCTCGGTATATGGGGGGCCCTGGACCTTGCGGTGCGTTACTCCAACCGCCGCCGGGCCTTTGGAACGGAGATCCGGAATTATCAGGCGATCAACTTTATTGTGGCCGATTCCATCACCCAGCTCGACGCGGCCCGAGCCATCACCTACATGGCGGCCAGGGCCGCCGATGCAAATGCCCCCAATGTCCGGCGCATCGTCAGTGAGGCCAAGCGCTTTGCCACGGAAGCGGCCTGGGACGTGGTCAACAATGCCATGCAGGTCATGGGCGGCATTGGTTACACCGACGTCTATCCCATTGAACGCTTTCTCAGAGATATCCGGCTGTCCCTCATCTGGACCGGCACGAGTCAGATCATGAACCTGCTGATCCAGCACGAATACTACAAGGAGGTCCTGAGCGAGACATACGACCGGCGAAAGATGGATCAGGATGCCATGAGCCCGGACGACACCGAGCGGTGCTTCACGGATGACGATATGTGGCGGATCCATGAGGCGGGACCGATGGACGTGGAGGGGGCCAGTTGAAGGCGGAAGGGACGCTCCACCATCTAAAGGACGCCCAGCGCGTGGCACGCCGGGAACTCATTTTATCGGCTGCCCAGGACCTGTTCGCGGAGAGGGATTTCAAGAGTGTCACCGCTCGGGAGATTGCCCGTCGGGCGGGCGTGAGCCCGGGCACGTTATATCTCTACTACAAGACGCTGGACGAGTTGTTCCTGGATGTATTTTTTGCCGGGGCTCGGGAGATCACCGGACGCCTCGACCGGGCGCTGAGAGATATCGGGGGCTGCTCGGTGGTCCGATTCTGCACCCTCTACGTGGATTTCCTGAACACCCACATGACCTTTTATCAGATGATGGGCCATTTCATGTTGGGCGGAAATCTCACTGCCCAGGCCACGGACCGGCTCGATCCGGTCATGCGGGAACTCCTGGACCGTGTGGAGCAGGTGTTGCCCGGACAGGGTAATGGGGAGGTGCGACGGGTGGCGGCGCACGCCCTTTTTTCGGCCCTAAACGGCATCATGATCAGCTACGCCCGGTATCCCGGCAGAAGCGCAGAGGAGACCCGGCGCCATACCCTGCGCCTGGCCGAGATCATTGCCCACCGTTTTGACCGGCCCTGAGCGGATAACTTCGATCGGAG
>JARRPY010000191.1:0-5914 GCA_037382425.1 Deltaproteobacteria bacterium | reverse complement strand
CGGCTAAAAGAAACTGCGTATAGGCCATGGGCTGTTTCACCACCTGTCCCCAAAACGCCTGAATCAATTGTTCGGCCCGGATCTCCAAGGCCATATCCCCTGTCATGCGACCGAGCCGGAGGAGGTTCAGTGCAGCGATGGAATTGCCTGATGGCGTCGCCCCATCGTATATCTCTTTGCTCCGGGTGATCAGGGCTTCATTTCCCTCCCCTGTAAAATGAAACCCCCCGTGTGCCTCATCCCAGAAGAGACGCACCATTTCCTCGTTGAGGGATAACGCCTGATCAAGATGGTCGGGATCAAAAGTCGCCTCATACAATTCGATCAATCCCCATATCATAAAGGCATAGTCGTCCAGATATGCCGGGTGGGCGGGCTCCCCTTTTCTGTATCTTCTCAAAAGCCGGCCCGATTCGTCCCTCAAGTGGGTCAATATGAAGCGGGCGGCTCTTGTGGCCGCCTCATGATACCGCGACTCCCCGAAAGCCGCCGAGGCCTTTGCCAGAGCGGCGATCATCAGCCCGTTCCAGGACGTCAGGACCTTGTCATCCTTCAGCGGATGAACCCGTTTTGCGCGGGCCTCAAAGAGCTTGGCCCGGGCATCTTCCATTAAACCCCGCAACACGTCCGCATCCATCCCTTCATGGCGGGAAAACGCCTCAAGCGTACGTGATATGTGGGGGATGCTTTGTCCATCCTCGAAATTGCCGCCTTCAGAAATATCATAGAAGCGACAGTAAAGATCTCCCACGTCGTCCCCGAGGACATGCTTTACCTCGCCGGGTGTCCACACATAAAAACGGCCCTCCACGCCCTCACTATCCGCATCCTCGGCACTGTAGAATCCGCCTGCCGGATCGGTCATGTCTCTCAGCACATAGGTAAATATCTCCCGGGCCACCGTTTCAAATGCCGCATTTCGGGTCAGGAGACGGGCCTCAACGTAAGCCATGGCCAGGAGGGCCTGATCGTACAGCATCTTTTCAAAATGGGGCACCAGCCACTTTTCATCAACGGAATACCGATGAAAGCCAAACCCGATCTGATCGAACATCCCGCCCCGCCGCATGGCCGTCAGGGTCTGTTCGGCCATCTCGAGGGCATTCGACGCGGGATCATGAATGTGCCACCGCAGGAGAAACGTCAGGTTGTGGGGCGTGGGGAACTTGGGCGCACCGCCAAATCCGCCCCACTTGGAATCAAAGGCCTGATGCAGCTGTCCGTAGCCGTTTTCCAGGGCCTTCATATCCGGGCTGATGTCGGATGGAGCGGCCTCCTCATTGGGTTGTATGGCTTGGGTGATTTGATCTGCGCTCTCAAGGATTCGAGCGGGGTCCTGCGTCCAGATCTGATGAATCTTTTCCAGAACATCCACGAATCCGGGCATCCCCATCCGGCTCGATTTCGGAAAATACGTTCCCGAAAAGAAGGGTTTCCCCTCCGGCGTGATGAATACGGAGAGGGGCCATCCCCCGTGTCCGGTCATGGCCTGGCACACGGACATATAGATTTTGTCGATATCCGGCCGCTCTTCACGGTCCACCTTAATGGAAACAAAGTGTTGGTTTAAGAGCCGAGCCACGGTGTCGTCTTCGAATGACTCATGGGCCATCACATGGCACCAGTGACAGGTGGCATACCCGATGGACAGGAAAACCGGCTTGTTTGTCTCCCTGGCCTTTTGAAAGGCCCTATCTCCCCACGGGTACCAATTCACAGGATTGTGGGCATGCTGCAACAGGTACGGGCTCTTCTCGTGGATCAGATGATTGGCGGGATGCGTCCCGTCTGTTTTCATTTCAGTGTCATCCGAGGAACCCATTATTTTTCATCTTTTTTGTGGGAGTAGTCAAATTGACCATGGCTGTATTTGTGGAGCAAATCCCGTAAAATTTCAACATTTTTCAGGTCCGTGGTCTGCTTGCATTTCATGGCGTACACCAGCATGTGATGTAGAATGCTCAGTTTTTCCGTGTAATGATCCGATCCCAACTTGACTTTCTGGGTCATGAAGTATTGGCTGACGATATGTTGAATTCTATTAGCATGATCTTCTTTGGTGTTGATCCACCGGACCAGTTGGTTGTAATTGACCGGCGTTTCTTTGGCCAGACCCTGGATCTGTTTCATGGCCTTTTCAATGGTATCGAGATCTTCGGCGATCATCTTGAATCTCAAACCGTCGTCGTAGATGCCGCACGGCACCTCGCAATGAGATGCGGCATAAGGCGCAACCAAAAGAAGCATCCCCAACACAATGCCCAACTGAATAGCTCTCTTTTTCATCATTTGCTCCTCTCCTTTGCATGTTTTTTATGATAAGGGCTCGCTCAAAAATAAGTTCGCAGAATTGACGATCAGATTTGGGTCAGATTTGGCTGTCGCGATTGAGTGAAGCCACAGGAATAGTGAACTGTTTCGAGGACTTCACGATTGAGCGGCGGCCGAAGATGGCCCGAAGCTGAGATGAACAAAGTGTGAAGTTATTTTTGAGCGAGCCCTAAGCCTTAAGCAAGCCGCCCCGGTGAAACCAATGAATAGCGGTTTCCCGGGGCCAAGCTCACCACCATGAAGCCGTACAGCACTTACCTCTGTATCTCCGCGCCTCTGCGCGAGATACATTTCTTGCACTTAAAGGCCAAAACAGGAGGCCACCGGCTGCGCATTCCGGGGCTTCCCCTGATCTTCCTTAGGCCGCTTCGAGTTTCTGACGGTCGGCCATATCCAGCAGGACCCGCTCACGGGCCTTGTCAATGCCGAGCGCCTTTCGCTTCTTGTCGATATGGGCGATCATCATGTGGGCCATTTCATAAGGATCCGGAGCAAATCCCCATTTCCCAAAGCCCATCTCCTCCAGACCGTGGAACAGGAGTTGATGGAACCGGGTATCCTCCACAATGGGAAACGTGACCCCGAACACGGTATACACTCCTGAAGCCACAAAATAGTGGCCGATGGAAATAGCCTTTTCACTCATCCATTCCGGAGCGGCACCGGCCACGGGCAGGTCGGCGATGCTTTCTCCAAGGCCCCCTGCCTTCACCATCTCAGAACAGGCAATCAGGATCCGGCTGTTGTCCACACAGGATCCGAGCCCCAGGACCGGCGGCATGCCCACGGTCTCGCACACCTCCCGAAGTCCCGCGCCGGCCAGGTGCGCCGCCTCGGGCTTGTACAAACCGGCCTTGGCGAGGGATATCTGTGAACAGCCGGTCTGGACCACGAGGACGTCATTTTTAATCAACTCCTTGACCATTTCCACATGCACCCAATCTTGCTTGACCCGGGGATTGGTGCATCCCACCACACCGGCGACTCCGCGGATCCGCCCGTTGATGATGTTGTCATTCAACGGCGTGTAGGAGGCCCGGAAGGTGCCGCCCAGCATGTAGTTGATGTACTCGTGAGAGAAGCCGTGAATCCCTGCGTTTCGGATGTTGGGGATCTCCACCGGAAGCGACCGGTTCTTGAACCGGACGATGGCGTTCTCGACGATGCTGTCGGTACACTCTCTCGGCGTGTGCTCATGAAACTCGATGTGTTCCACGCCTTCGATGTGACACCGGGGATTGGTGGTAAAGAGCTTGGTTCCGTAACACTCGGCGACCTTTCCCAATCCCTGCTTGATGCACTGCACATCCACGCCCATGGCATCCACGGCGCCCGTGATGAGAATCGCTTCGGTGGACATGAAGTTCCCTGCATGGGGCACGCCGTGCCTGGAGAGCATTTCCGCACCCGAACAGCACATCCCCACGAGGTTGATGCCCTTTGCCCCGGCGTCCTTGGCCGCCTGAACCAGCGAGGGGTCTTCCACGGAGGCCAGCATGGATTCAAACAGGTTGGGCTCATGCCCGTGAATGATGACGTTGACCTCATCTTCCTTGAGGCATCCCATGTTGACGTCTGCCTTGACCGGCGTCGGCGTTCCGAAGAGGATATCCGATATTTCCGTGGCCACCATGGACCCACCCCAGCCATCGGCCAGCGCGGTACGGGAACATTGCTTGGTGATGTTTTCATAGTGCTGATCCACCCCCATATGGGTCCGGTGCATCAACTCCATAATCTCTCTCATGGCCCCCCGCGGGACCACGCCGTGTTTACGCCAGGTCTCCAGGGTCTTTTCCGGCACCCGTTTTGCGAAAGGAATCTCTCCCTCCACCTGGATGTAGGTCCGTTCCAGTTCCTCATACAGATCCTTTGCGATTTCCTCTGTGGACCTATCTTCCACGTCAATACCAATTTCTCTCGCCACTTCCTCCAGCTTGATGGGATCTTTGATGGTGTACTCTTTAATGTTTCCATTGACCACTTCTCGAAAGAGGTCGAGCATGGACATGCCGTGGTCCGTGTGCGCCGCTGCGCCGCTCGCCACCATTCGGGCAAAATTTCTGGCCTGAATGGTATCGATGGTGGCACCGCAAACCCCCACCTTCCCGTAGGGATCTCTTGCGTTGAGCCGACACGGCCCCATGGAGCAGTGCTTGCAGCAGGCGGAATCCGCCCCGATGGGGCAGGCCTTCATGGTATTGGCCCGGTGAAATGCGGTCTCAACCCCGTCCCTCTCGGCTTTTTTCAACATCTGAGCCGTGGCATCGCATATGGTGGCCGCCTTGATATCCAGAACTTTTTCTTTTTTCTTCTCTTTGTCCATTTTCTTCTCCCAGTTTTCTTAACTATATTTTGGTTTCTTTCCCAATCGTATGGCCTTCTGACCGCTACGTTAATTCCTTCACAACGTCTAAAATTTGTGCATAATCGGGTTCATTGGTGACCTCCTCAACAATCTTTGAATACCGGATGATGCCTTTACCATCGACCACAAAGACCGCTCGTGCCAATAAACGCAGTTCCTTGATTAACACCCCGTATTTCATTCCAAATTCCGCATCCTTATAATCGGAAAGGGTCACCACTTTATCCACCCCTGCCGCCCCGCACCACCGTTTCTGGGCAAAGGGAAGATCCATGCTGAGGGTCAACATAACCACATCAGATCCCAATTTCGCCGCCTCATCATTAAATCGGCGGGTTTCCATATCGCACACCGGCGTATCCAGAGATGGGACAGCGGATAACACACACACCCTTCCCTTAAACGAAGAAAACCGAACGGCTGAGAGATCATTGCCGACGGCCTCAAAATCAGGGGCCGCCTCTCCCTTCTCCGGTAGCCTTCCCAAGAGCGTCAATGGATTGCCTTTCATGGTGACCATACCGGTTTTTTCTTCCATAACCACTATCCCTCCCTTCTATCGGCAGGGGGTACAACCATCTCATCCGACAAGGCATATCCCTCTGCCAGGCACTGAGAACACAAACCGAAGAATTCCAAATTGTGTCCGAAAATCCCATACTTGGTCAGACGACCTAAAGTCTTTTCAATGTTTTTCATGGGCGATTCGGAAAATTCTCCCGCCACATCTTCTACCCTGCCGCAACGCATACAGGTCAGGTGATAATGGGCTTGGGTATTCGGATCGAAGCGCATCTGCGTTCGACCCGGATCCAGGTTCCGTATAAGGCCGATTTCGGCCAGGATTTCAAGATTGCGATATACCGTTGCCAGGCTGATTCTGGGGAGCCGCTGACGAACCTGTTCATATATCTCATCCGCCGTCGGGTGTTCGTAATTGGATCTGACCGCTTCAAGGATCACCTGTCTCTGTTTCGTCAAACGCATGGAAGGATGTGCATCCACCGTGGATTCTCCTTATTGATAATAATTACTATTATTATTTATGCAACCGCATGTCAACCCAAAAAAATGATTTTTTCCTGAGGGATGTATCTACCTTTATTCTGTCGGGAAAGTCGGATGAGGAGCGGGGAGCCAACCGATTTAGATGGAAAGAGGTCTTTTTTTGAGTTGTTTGGGCGCACGGCCTCGCCATCCGAAGGCAGGGCGTTA
>JARRPY010000190.1:0-5922 GCA_037382425.1 Deltaproteobacteria bacterium | reverse complement strand
ACCCGAAAAGGTGAGACTGGTTATCGGTCCGGGAGGTAAAACCATCCGGGAAATCTGCAACACCACGGAGGCCCAGATCAATGTGGATGACGCTGGGACCGTCACCATTGCCGCCCCGGATAAAGATGCCTCCACCGCAGCCATCAACATGATAAAGGAGATCGTTCAGGAGGCGGAAGTCGGGAAGCTGTATAAGGGGAAGGTGGTAAAAATCATGGACTTTGGCGCCTTCGTGGAGATCCTTCCCGGAACCGACGGATTGGTTCATATTTCCCAGTTGGCAGAAGAGCGGGTCAACAAGGTCACCGATGTCCTCAATGAGGGCGATGAAGTCCTGGTGAAGGTGCTGGAAGTGGGTAACGACGGTCGGATCCGTCTTTCGAGAAAGGCGGCATTGGGGCAAAAGCTGGAAGATGGTGAATAAGACCGAACTCAATAACGGGGTCAGGATCGTTTCGGAACATCTCGATCATGCGCGATCCGTGTCGCTTGCCATATGGGTCAATACGGGGTCCAGAGACGAGATGCCGTCTGAAAACGGGGTGTCCCACTTCATTGAGCATATGAGCTTCAAGGGGACCCGGAATCGGTCGGGTCTGGAGATTGCCAAGTCCCTGGACGCCGTGGGCGGGCTTTCCAATGCATTTACGGGAAAGGAAAATACCTGTTTCTACGGCCGGGTCCTGGGCAAGCATTTTCACCGATTGGCGGACATCCTCTCCGACATATTCTTAAACCCCACCTTCAATGCGGTGGATCTGGAACGTGAGCGAGAGGTGATCTTCCAGGAAATCAACATGATGGAGGATTCACCGGACGACAAAATCCACGTGCTATTCAACGGCCTTTGCTGGGCCGATCATCCCATGGGGCGTTCGACTCTAGGCACGGGCGAGACGGTGTCCCGTATCGACAAGGCGTCTATCCTGAGCTATATCGACCGGTTTTACTCGCCCGATCGTATCTTGGTGGCCGCGGCCGGAGATGTGGACCACCAGGAGATGGTGGCCTATTTTAAACCGATTTTCGACAATGCACCGAAGCGCCGCGGGCCGGAAGCGCGCAAAGCCCCTGTTTCCACCAGCGGATTTTCCATCTATCCCAAGGACCTGGAACAGGTCCATATCTGTCTTGGGGGGAAGGCCGCTTCCCAGGT
Organism: Deltaproteobacteria bacterium; assembly: GCA_037382425.1. Classification (GTDB taxonomy): domain Bacteria; phylum Desulfobacterota; class DSM-4660; order Desulfatiglandales; family Desulfatiglandaceae; genus JAIPDZ01. The sequence continues at coordinate 4,766 of JARRPY010000190.1, read as the reverse complement.
GGATGAGGAACGATTTGCCTGCGCCATTTTAAATACCGTGCTGGGAGGAAACATGAGTTCTCGTCTTTTCCAGGAGATCAGAGAGAAGGCGGGTCTGGCGTATTCGGTCTACTCCTTTCTTTCTTCCTACATGGATGCCGGACTTTTGGGGGTCTATGCAGCCACCGAGCCGAGACACCTGAATGCGGTCCTTGACATCATCCGTCGGGAAATCCGCGAACTGTGTGACGGGGTATTGAGCGAGCCGGACCTGGCGGGCGCCAAGGAGCACATTATCGGGGGCATATACCTGGCCTCTGAGAGCACGGACAATCAGATGATGCGCCTTGCCAGAAATGAGTTTGCTTTTGGGAGGCATGTATCTTACGAGGAGGTGGCGGAAAGGATTGAAGCCGTTTCCGCAAGCGAGGTCGTGGACGCGGCCAACCGAATATTCCGGGATGAGCCCGTCACCTTTACGGCCATCGGTTCCGTAGACGAGGATGCCGTTGACCGAAATTGTATATTGTATCATTGATGAGAAATATGATGCCGCGCTGAGGTCTTTCGTGATTATCTCAAATTCCACGGTGTCCCTTGGAACCCATTCCGCTTAAGATTAAGAAACTGAAGCATTACACGGACCTTCCCATGCCCGACTACGCCTCCGAGGGCGCATCGGGTATGGATCTCAGGGCTTGCATCGATCAGACCGTTCGGTTGGCTCCGGGAGACATCCGGCTGATTCCCACAGGTCTGGCTGTGGCCATACCGCAAGGGTATGAGGCCCAGATAAGACCGCGAAGCGGTTTGGCCCTCCATCACGGGATCGGCATGTTGAATTCGCCGGGCACCATTGATTCGGACTACAGGGGAGAGGTGGGGATTATTCTTGTCAATTGGGGAGGCGAACCGTTCACCATATCAAGGGGCGATCGCATTGCTCAGATGGTGATCTCCAAGGTGTATAGGGCCAGCGTGATAGCCGTTGAGGACCTCGATGACACCCCGAGAGGGGCGGGTGGATTCGGACACAGCGGGGTCAAATAACACCCATGAAAAGACGCTTCATTTTCACCTTTCTGTTCATTCTGATCTGCCCGTTTTATGCGGGGGCGGCGCAGGAGGTAACGATTGTTTATCAAAACGACCTTCACGCCTGGGTTTTTCCGTGTTCCACCCAAATGGGGATGGCCGGCATGGCACGGCGTATCGAGCCGATATTTAAGAAAAACCCCAATGCGTTTTACACGATGGCCGGGGATCTGTTTACCGGGCCCATTTTGCCCGACAACCTGAAAGGGACGGGGGCCCTTGGGATATGGAATCGCTTTTGGAAGGCGATGGCCCATCAGGGCTTTGGTCAGCGGGTCCTCATCTCCGCAGGGAACCATGAGTTTGATTACGGTGTTCCCGAACCGGTGAGCTTCTCGTCCGGACTCCTTTGTGCCAATCTTTTAGACCGGGAAAATCATCCGTACTATACGCCGTTTAAAGTCGTCAAAACCGCCACTGGTCTCAGGGTGGGGTTCATCGGTCTTCTGCTGAATAAAGATCACCGTGTCCAAAAGGCCATCAGCAAAAAAGAACTGAGGCTGATCAGCCCCCTCAATGCCGTCAATCGATTTGTTCCGAAAATGGGACCGTTGGATTTAACCGTGCTCATGGTCCATGACGACCTCCGAAACATCCTGACGCTTGCCGGACGTCTTTCTCCGGAGCTGGGCGTGGACCTGATTCTGTCGGGCCACGATCATGTGATTCTCGATCCGCCCCTTGAACAAAAGCATGTCTTCATTTTTCAGGCCGGTGCCATGAACCGGTACTACGGTATACTGCGGGTGAGGGTGGATAACGGGAAGGTGATCGGGATGGAGAATCGCATGCTGGAGAATATCCCGTCTCCACTGGATCGTGCCACCTTACGGCTCAAGGAGGTATCCGATGGCATGAAAGGAAAGGAAGTGGCCATTCTGAAACGCTCGCTGTTGGGTGTCTGCACCCGGGGGAGAGAAAACAGCCTCGGGGATTTTGTGACCGATGCCTTCAGGCGGGCGACCCGAAGCGCGGTGGCCATGACCAACAGCGGTTCTCTCAGAAGAGAGATGTGGGCCTTCCCCGGCGAGGCCCGGACGTTGAGGGAAGGTGATTTTAAGAATATGACCCCTTTTCAAAATCACCTGGTCGTCGGCACCGTGACCGGCGCCCAGATCAGGGCCATACTTGAAGGGGATGCCGTCCATTTCGTGAATCAGGTGTCCGGTATCACCTATTCAATGGATGCCGACCGGCCCGAAGGAAACCGGGTACTTGAGATAAAGATCGGTGAGCGACCGCTTGTGGCCGATAAGGCGTATACCCTCACCCACAATTCGTATTGTGCCCGTCCGGAAAATATGCGCACGTATCTTCATCTGAAGCCGGGATCCATTCAGTGGAAAAAGACCCCGCTGTTGGACTATGAGGCGCTCATCCAATATGCCCGCCATCTCAAGGTGATCGATTATCCCAGTGAGGGGGCAGGGAGGATTAAACGCCTTCCATGAGGGGTCCCATCGATCAGATTCCCCACCGTATCGTAGAGGATCCCCATCTCCATATCGTCCTGTATCAACCCGAAATTCCCGCCAATACCGGAAATATCGCTCGATTGTGCGGTGCTGCCCAATTGAGGCTTCACTTGATTCATCCCTTGGGGTTCGGTACCGATGATCGGCACCTGAAACGCGCGGGCCTGGATTACTGGCACGAGGTGGACATCCATCACCATGAAAGCTTTGAGGCATTCCTGGCAGATAAAGGGAACGGGGGTTCGGTCATTGCCCTCAGCCGCCATGCATCCGAACCGTATACCCGTGCTCGGCCGGGCCATGGCGACTATCTCCTATTCGGAAGGGAAACCCAAGGGTTGCCAGATGCATTGAGAGCCCGCTATCTTTGTTACCGGATACCCATGTGGGGGAGGGTGCGAAGCCTAAACCTCTCCACTTCAGTGGGAATTGTAGCATATCACTGTCTGCATGAGATGGGGCGATTTTAAAATCGCCCGGCACGCGCATTTTTCGCTGATGGATTTTTGGATTAGGTCGGAGGCGCAAAATGGTGTTCACTCATCTTGCAAAGACGCCATCATGCCGGTGATTCACAAAAAGCGAAAACGGAGAAAGATCGGTTTTTTCCTGAAAGTATGGCTCTTTATTCTTCTGCTGGGATTTCAGGTCTCTCCCCCTTGTTATGTAGAGGCTCGGGAGGATTCCCTCAATGGAAGTCATGAAGAAGAAACATCTTATTTTAAACGCCACCTCCCGAAATACGTTTATGAATCCTTCACGCTTAAAGGGAGTGTGGTGGGATATTATCAACACTACGCCAATGCGACGATCCTCGATCGGGGGAAGGCGGTGGATTTCACGACGTGTATCTCCCCCCAGCTTCGAATGACCTGGCGGCCCATTGAACAGGGTGCCCTCCATGCCAGACTGCGGTATACCAAAAATAGGGTGGATCTGTCCCAAGAAGGCGTCGTTCTGGCCAACCTCTTGGAAACCGACGTGAGCGCCAAGGACAATGGATCCGTCCGTTTACAGAAGCTCTATTATTCTCAACGTTTCTTTGGTGACAGGGCCTTTCTGGCCTTCGGAAAAACAGACGGGGAGACCTTCATCGACACCAATGCCTATGCCAATGATTCCAGGACCCAGTTTATGGGCCAGCCGCTGGTGGACAATCCTGTCCTGGATGATGAAGATGACTATGCGCCATTCGTGGCCCTTGGCGGTAGGCCGGTAAAGCATCTTCAACTCGTGGCCATCGGACAATCTTCTTCGTGGCCGATGGCCGAGGGGGGAGCGGGTAAGACGATCTGGGAAGGGATGCTCGATCACCCCTATATGGCCGCACAGGCCACCTATTCTCCCGGATTCAGGGGGCTGGAAGGGAACTATCGCCTCTATGGATGGGTTCAATCCTATGATCATCCGAAGCTAACCGGCGACGGTTACGAAAAAGGGTGGGGGATCGGCCTAAGCCTCGATCAAAAGGTGACCGATGACGTGGGGCTCTTTGCCCGGCTCGGGTACCAGAATGAAGATGTCTACGAAATGCCGTGGTTCTGGTCCACCGGGGTGCAGATGACCGCTTTGCTTCCGGGACGTGAGGCGGATGTGTTTGGACTCGGCATATCAGGGATTAAGGCCAATTCGGATACGCCCAATACGGGTACCGAAATTCATTTGGAAACCTATTATCGGGTTCGTGTGTCTAAATATTTCTTTATTTCACCTGACCTTCAGTACGTGATGAATCCGCTGGGAAATACCGATGCCACCGCGATCTTTGCCGCCATGCTGCGGGGCACGTTTCGTTTTTAGTCCGTCGCTCAAATAATAAATTCATGAAAGGTCTTTAGGAGGAAATCATGGATGCCCATCTCATTTATATTACGGTCCCCACCATGAAGGAGGCCGAGCATATCGGTAATGCCCTTGTGTCTGAACGGCTGGCGGCGTCGGTCAATCTGATGGACGGCATGCATGCCATCTATTGGTGGAAAGGGAAAATGGAGTCCAGAGATGAAGTGGTGCTTCTGGCCAAGACCAAGGCCACGCTGGTTCAGGAGGTCATCCGCAGGGTGAAGGCCATGCACAGCTATGAATGCCCGTGCGTGGTGAGTATGCCGATCTCGGCGGGGAATCCGGCTTTTCTGGACTGGATTGCCGAAGAGACCCGATAATGAGAAGCGCCGGTCATCCCCTCCCTTTCTTTCTTAGGGCGCGAATAATCAGGAG
>JARRPY010000189.1:0-8754 GCA_037382425.1 Deltaproteobacteria bacterium | reverse complement strand
GCTGTTTTCATCCCGAAGGCCTCTCTCACATGATCGACAAGGTCAAAACCGAAACCATGGTCCACATCTGCACCGGTTGTTACGGTCAGGCCCTACAGAATATGCCTCAAGAACGCGGTGTGGACGTACTCATGCTGCCGGATTTCATCGAGAGGGTCATGACTAGGGGCGGTGAGGGGACCTAAATTCAGCGGATACATTTCTTCAGAAGACGGTGTTTGAAGGCGCATGGGACATTTCAGAACTGATGGCCGTATGACCATGAAAACAAATATGCCGCCCGGTCACGTGGGGAAAAAACGGGACCGGTTCATCCATGGAAAAGACAAACGGGTTATGGGCATTGCCCTGATGATTGCATTCATTCTGGGGCTCAATTACTTTACGCACTACGCTTTTGCGTATGAGCATGCCCTTTATCGCGTGCTCTTTTATCTTCCCCTGGTCCTTGGGACGCTCTGGTTTTCCTTGAGAGGCGCCATCATCATCTCTTTGAGCATCCTGCTTCTGTATCTCCCTTATGGATTTGAACACTGGGAAGGGTTTTCCATAGAAGATTTCCATGTCCTGTGTGAGGCCCTGGTGTATGTGTTCATCGCCTTGATTCTCGGCTTCCAGGTGCGAAAATCCGAAAAGGAGCACGAAGCCCTGGTGAAGGCGGAGAGTTTGTCCGCCATCGGCACGACAGTGGTGGAAGTGGCTCACGACATGAAGGCCCCGCTGGTGGCCATCGGCGGATTTGCACGGCAGGTGTCCGGAAAGCTGGATGATGATGATCCTAACAAAGGGAAACTCGAGATTGTGGTCAACGAGACCGGCCGTCTGGAGACCATGGTGCGAGACATGCTGGATTATGGGAAGCCCATTGAGCTTCAGCTTACCGAATCCGCGCTGAATGATGTCGTCTCCGAGGTGGTGGAGATGGCGGAGCCGCTTGCTTCCGAAAGGGGGGTGGAAGTGATATTGGATTTGTCGTCTTCCGTTTCAGCTGTTGCCCTGGATGTGCACAGATTCAAACAGGTCATTCTTAATCTCCTCACAAATGCCATACAAGCCTCGTCAGAGGGGAGCCAGGTGAGGGTGTCGACTCGTTTAACGGACAATCGAGAAATCGAACTGGATGTGACGGATGCCGGCTCCGGTATTGAAAAGAAGGATTGGGGGAACGTATTTCAGCCCTTCTTCAGCACCAAGCGCAAGGGAACCGGCCTGGGCTTGCCCATTGTCAAGAAGATTGTAGAGACTCATGGCGGAAGCATTGAGTTCTTTTCAAACAAAAACAAGGGCGTTACATTCCGTGTTCGGTTGCCTCTGTAATGGGTTATCCTTTGACGATTGGATTGGATGTTATTATAATTCCTTTTTGACCTTTCGGAGATCCATTTTATTCATTTTGGGTGCGTGTTGACCAAGAGAAACGACCTCCTTGGATAGCCAGGGGTTTTTGCATGGGCTATACAAAAACATTCATTACGTGGATCATGGTTCTTGGGGTGTTCGTAAACACCTCCCTGGCAGGGATCTGTTTCTGCGGAAGAACCTGCGCCCATGGCCGCGGACCCGAGGCCCGGAAGGTTAACACGTCGTTTCATATGCACGGCTCAGATATGCCGTGTAAAGGCTGTACGCTGGAGGACTCACAAATCCTTAAGGAAGTCAACTCCATCAAAAAGGCGCTTTATGCAAAATATCTTAAATTTATATCTACGCTTATTAAGGCTTTTGACAACCCTCCCGCAATTAATTTTGTCGATAAATCAGGTCCTTTTCCCGCCATTGAAACCGTTTCATTATCACCGTCCTATCTGCTGAACCTCTCCCTGCTCTGTTGATCTATCAAACAGACCATCCCGTATTTATATTTTGGGAGCTCCAACCAATGACTTTCATGCGCTCGGGCAATGGGTGGGTGGGGCTGAGTAACGCCCGAATCCATTATGCGCAACAGACAATTCATACGAGAGGTGCACGATATGAAAAGAATGTATATGGGTATCGCATTATGTCTGGCTTTTCTGCTGTTTCTCAGTGGGGGATTTTATAACGTATTTGCGGATCATCATGATCACGATAATCGGGAGCGGCATGAAAAACGGGAGAAACGACATCCTGATCACCATGTCGAGCAAGATGTGGCGGCAGTGAGTCATTCAGTATACGCTGGAACCTGCGGCGCCTGTCATTTCGCTTATCAGCCGGGTCTTTTGCCCTCGGGCTCATGGGCCAAGATTCTGAACAGCCTCCCAGACCATTTCGGGGAGATTATCGAAATAGACCCTGAATCAGCAAAAACCATTACTGAATATCTGAGAGGGAGCGCAGCGAATCATTCGTCGGCAAAGCTGTCCAGGAAGATAATGAAAAGCACCGGCGGTCAAACGCCGACCCGCATTACGCTGGTTCCCTATGTTATAAAAGCGCACCATGACATCCACTCGAATGCGTTTGAGCGAGGATCCATACGGTCTTTTTCCAACTGCACGGCCTGCCATGTGAGTGCTGAAAAGGGAATTTACGACGATGACGACGTCAGCATTCCAAACTAAACAGGACGTTGATGCTCGCAGGAGGGTTCTAAAATGCTCACGAATAGTTACAGGATGGGCGAATACAAGATCACTGAATCTGATTCAGGAGAGTTGACATGGGAATCCCATCGTGGTTTTGGCGCACTCCAGAGGGGCAGGTGTTTCAGGAAAGGACAAATTCTTTTCATCGGCCCCGCAGAAACAGATGCCCCTGGTTGCATACAGACTATTGGGATATGAAATCATTTGGGAGGGGGACGGCCGAATCACTTGGAAAGCACCCTCGGGTGCGTCCACCATCAGCAAAGGAGAATGTGTCATAGCTGAAAACATTCTATTCATCGGGCCTAAATATTCCATGGAAACCAATGTGAGCAGGCGGCGATTCATTTCGAATTTGAAAAACCTCCCCGACTGGAATCACACCTCATACTATTCCATTAAAACTACACTCGCTAATTGGCATGCCCTCAGCAGCGGGAAGACAAAGAACACATGGCCGAGTGCAAAACAGGAGATGGTTAATCATTTCTCCGTAAAGCACCGTAAGGGATTCATCGACCTAAGGTTGAGGGGGTCACGCCTAGGTGCGCTCAGAAATAACGGGTTTTTTTCGAGTGGGTTAGGAAAAAGCAGGCGCTATATCCGTAATGGGCTGATTTTGACCGTCTCGGTCGCTTTGCCGTATGTGATTGCTCACTTCAGAGCGTTGAAGGAAAAATGGTATCAGAAGAAAAGGAGCCTGAAACGGGATACGAAAAATTGAGCATGCCGGGGCTTGTATGTGGAATTTGCGGGGGGTTCCGAACAATGAGAGATGAGAACTGCAGGAAGTGCCGGTCATGTGGATAAAGGCTTTTGACGGAAGTTCGCCTTTGATATGGCCATACAAATGTATGACTTAACCGATGCTGGATTTTTGGATGCATCAATATCCGAGCATTTGATAGGTGAACGAAAGATTGACTTCCAGTGGATTTTGGTCGTAATTGTTATAAAACATTTCAGGATAGGAATGACCCTCTGAAATTGAGGATATTGACGATGAAACCCACTATTTTTGTGACCAGAAAATTGCCCACCGCTGCAATGGATTTCCTGAAAGAACACTTTCGGGTGATGTGCAACCCCCACAACCGGGTCCTCAGTCGCGAGGAACTCTTAGACGGGGTTAGCGATAAGGCGGGTATCTTGTCTCTATTGACCGATACCATGGATGGAGAGGTGATGGACCGGGCCGGGAAAGGGCTCAGGATGATTGCCAATTATGCGGTGGGGTTCAACAACATTGATGTGGCGGCTGCCACAAAACGAAAGATTGCGGTGAGCAATACACCGGAGGTCTTGACCGACACCACGGCGGATCTGGCCATGACCCTGGTCCTGGCCGTTGCCCGCAGAATTGTTGAAGGGGATCGATATGCCAGGGCCGGGAAATATGAGGGCTGGGACCCGCTCCTATTGTTGGGCGCCGATGTGCACCACAAGACACTCGGAATTCTTGGATTTGGCCGGGTAGGACAGGCCGTGGGCAGGCGCGCCAGAGGGTTTGACATGCGAATCACGTATCATAGCCGACACAGGGCCGAACCTGAGATAGAAAGGGAGTCGGGTGCCGATTTCGTTGACCTGGATACGCTCATGAGGGAATCCGATTTCCTGTCCATCCATGTGCCCCTGACGTCTCAAACCAAAGGGATGATCAACGCCGAGCGGTTGTCCCTTATGAAGCCAACAGCCTTCATCATCAACACGGCCAGGGGCGAAGTCGTCCGCGAGGAGGCACTGGTCGAAGCGCTTAATGAAAAGCGGATTGCCGGTGCCGGCCTGGATGTTTTTGAGCGCGAACCAAAGATCCACCCGGAACTGCAAAGAATGGACAACGTGGTGCTTTTGCCGCACATCGGCAGTGCGTCCATGGAAACCCGCACCGAGATGGGGCTCATGGCCGCCAGGAACCTGATTGCCATGTTCAACGGTGAGGTTCCGCCCAACTGCCTCAACCCGGAAATATTTGATCGGTAATATTTCGCTTTAGGAGAAAATCGATGAAGAGTGATGTTGTCAAGCATGGACCGGAGAGAATTCCCCACCGCTCTCTGCTTCGGTGTGTGGGGCTGGATAGAGAAGACATGGACAAGCCGCTGATCGCGGTGGTGAACGGGTTTAACGAAATCATCCCCGGGCACATTCATCTGCGTGAACTGACGGAGGCGGTGAAACACGGGGTTTATGCAGCGGGAGGGGTCCCCTTGGAGTTCCCTATGATCGGTGTGTGCGACGGAATCGTCATGGGACACGGCGGCATGCGCCACTCCCTGCCGAGCCGCGAGATCATTGCCGACAGCATCGAGCTGATGGTGCTGGCCCATGCCTTCGACGGGGTGGTCATGGTGACCAACTGTGACAAGATCGATCCGGCCTGTCTCATGGCTGCCGCACGGCTGGACATGCCTGCGGTGATCGTCTCGGGCGGGCCCATGCTGCCCGGCCGGCGTAAGAGCGGAGAAGCATTTGACCTGGCCGGGGCCTTTGAGGCGGTGGGGCAAGCGACCAAAGCCGAGATCAGTGAGGAAGAAGCCCTGTACGTAGAGAAAGAGGCGTGTCCCACGGCCGGTTCCTGTGCCGGACTGTTCACCGCCAATTCCATGAACTGCATGATCGAAGCCCTGGGCATGGCCCTTCCCATGAACGGCACCAGTCCGGCCCCGTTTCACCACCGAAGGACCCTGGCCAGGGCCAGCGGCCGGGCCGTGGTGAATTTGGTGGAAAATCACATCACCACCCGACAGATGATGACCCGCCAGGCCTTCTTAAACGCCATCGCCGTGGATATGGCCATCGGCGGATCCACCAATACCCTGCTCCATCTTTTGGCGGCGGCCAACAGCATGGACGTCGAGGTGAACCTGGACGACTTCCATCAGGTGGGAACTCGGGTCCCCAATTTGTGCCGCATCAGCCCCAGCGGTCCCCACAGAATTGTGGACCTTCATTATGCCGGGGGTATCCCGGCGGTGATGCGGCGGCTGGCGAATGTAGGTCTCGTGGACCTTTCATGCAGGAGCGTGGCGGGGGATACCCTCGACGCGGCCATTGGTCCTGCACCGGTGGTGGACGGACAGGTCATTCGTCCCATCGATGCCCCTTACGCAGGCGAAGGCGGACTCCGCATCCTCTACGGAAATCTGGCCCCCAAAGGCGCAGTAATTAAAGTGGCGGCCCTTCCCGATGATTTTAGCGGTTTTAAAGGGCCGGCCCGGGTCTTTGAATGCGAGGAGGATGCGGCCGAGTATGTGTTCAAGGGGACGGTACAGACCGGGACGGTCATGGTGATTCGCAACGAAGGTCCTAAAGGCGGTCCGGGGATGCGGGAAATGCTGTCTTTGACGTCCGCCCTGGCCGGCATGGGACTGAGTGAAAAGGTACTTCTCCTCACCGACGGTCGTTTTTCCGGTGCGAGTCGAGGGGCTTCTGTGGGTCACATGGCACCCGAGGCCGCAGCCGGAGGCCCCATTGCCGCGGTCCGGGACGGCGACATGATTACGTTGGATTTGAACGCGCGGACACTCGATGTTTCCCTGGACGAATCAACGATCCGGGCCCGAGTGGATGCCTACCAGGTCCCTGAAAAAGAAGGGCTCACCGGTTACCTGAGGCGATACGCCCGGCTGGTGGGTGGCGCGGACACGGGCGCCGTTATGGAGGAATGAGCATGGGCTATCCCCTGTTTCAATTTATTAAACAGCAATATCCGGAGTCCCCACCGGTGAATATCGCAGAGGCCCTTACAAATGAACTCGCCGCTACCGGTTTATTGGAGCCGGTGAAGCCCGGGCAAAAAGTGGCGCTCACCGCCGGTTCACGGGGCATCAGTGCCAAGCCCGAAGTGTTGAGGGTGCTGGCAGAGGCGGTGAAGGAAAAGGGGGCGGATCCGTTTCTGATACCCGCCATGGGCTCTCACGGCGGGGGCACCGGACCCGGCCAGGTGGAGGTCCTTCATCACCTTGGCATCACCGAGACGTCGGTCGGGGCGCCCGTCTATGACGGCTGGGATCTGGTGGCCTTGGGCCGGGTCCATGACCAGGTGACCCTGTATGTGGATCGTGTGGTGGCAAAGGCGGATCATGTCATCGTGGTCAACCGGATCAAGGAACATACCGAGTATGAAGGCCCCACCGAGAGTGGCCTCATTAAGATGATGGCCATCGGTCTGGGACGTCAGCCGGGGGCCGAACAGGCCCATGCCCTGGCCGTGAACCTCGGGTATTACAAGGCCTTGCACGCCATGGCGGCCGTGATGTTCGAAAAACTGAACATTTTGGGCGGTGTCGGGATCTTGGAAGACCAACGCAACCGCTTCCGCCGTGTGGCCATTTTGACGGCCGCCGATATGTCCGGCGGGGAGGCCCGTCTCATGGCCGAATCCCGGGCGTACAAGCCCAAACTCCCTTTTGACACCCTGGATTTTTTGATCATCGATGAGATCGGAAAGGAGATTTCCGGCACCGGTGCGGACACCAAAGTGGTGGGGCGAATCATGAACATCTACGAAGCGGAAGTGAAAACCCCCCATATCACCCGTATCCTGGTACGGGACCTGAGTGAAGAAACCAACGGCAAAGCCATCGGCATCGGTCTTGCTGATTACACCACCCAGCGCTGTGTGAATAAAATCAACGCGGAGGTCACTGCCCTGAACGCCGTCACCGGCTGTACCCCGGAAAAGGGGCGGATTCCGCTGGTCGGACAGACCGATGAAGCGGCCTTCCAGTTTGTGCTCCGCACCATCGGGGTCTGGTCGGGCGAAACCGTGCGCGGGGCCTGGATAAAAAACTCCAAAGACCTGGAAACCCTTGCGGTCACCACGGCATTGGGAGAGAAGGCACGGGGTCGGAAGGATCTGGAGGTGTTGGGCGGGCCCTTGCAGATGCCCTTTGATGATGAGGGGAACCTACCCAAAACCGTGCTGAGTCTCCTTGAGTAGCCTTTCCGTTTCCCGGAGGATCTGAAACCCGAGACCAGAACCGTTCCCTTTTCTCTTATCCCTTGATCAACCTGGGGATCATCATATGATGATGCGGGCAGATGGAAACCGGGTTCTGGTAGGCGCATCCGGCAAAGGCGGCAATATATTTCCGCATTTGGGGAAGCGATACGATTTCGTCCACATATCCCCGGTTGGCACAGTAGATGGGGCGCGAATTGTCGTGATATTGCTGTGCCAGTGCATTCATCTTGTCAATGACCGGCCCCAAGGGGCGTCCCGCATCCTTTTCCTTCACCAGCCGGCGGGCAAAAGAGGCGGCTGCGGCCGTCTCTCCGTGCATCACATATATTTCCGTGGCCGGGGTCCCCAGCGTAAAGGCATTGTGATTGTTGGCCGTGGGTCCGCCCATGATGTAATGGGCCGCCGCCGTCCCCTTTCTCAACACGATGCAGATCTGAGGCACATCGGTCTGCTCGATGGAGTATATGAGAGACTGCCCCAGGCCCAGGAGTTCGGCCTTTTCCGCGATATCCCCCACATCGATGCCGCTGGTATCCTGGAACCAGACAATGGGGACCCGGTCACGACCACACAGGGTCACAAATTCATTCATCTTGATCAGGCCCTGTCGGTAGAGTTTCCCGCCGATGCCGGGGTAGGGCGCGTATTCCGGGTAGTCGACTCCGAGGAACCCCTGCCGGTTCCCGATGAACGCCATCAGGAGCCCGTTGATTTTGGCCAGTCCCGTGTAGACCTCCGGGCCGTAGTCAGGCCGAAATTCCATGTGTTCACTGTTGTCAAAGATCCGGGCCAGCATCTCATCGAGGCTGTAGCTCCGCTTCTGATTGAACGCCACGATGTGGTTGATATCGTCCCCTGAATACATGGGTTCCTTGGGCTCCGCGACTCGAAAAAAGCCGGGATCATAAGCAGGCGTCATGTCCATATACTTCTTGAGGGCGTCCAGCACCTCTGTTTCCGTGTCATAGACCTCCTTGAAAAACCCGGTTTCGTTGTGATGGATGGGAACACTGCCGGGCGGGATCTGTTTGAAGTGGCGTGTGGCTTCGATAAGCTGTTCTGCCCCTTCCTCATCAAAATATCCTTTGGGGCTCATACCGCTCACGATGCCGCCCCCGCCCACGGCGATTTTTGCGTCCTTGTGCGCCTGTAAATTGGTGGGACTGATCCCTTGATACCCCACCCCGGCCGGATTGGTGCCGTAAATTCCGGCCA
>JARRPY010000188.1:0-6043 GCA_037382425.1 Deltaproteobacteria bacterium | reverse complement strand
CGGCTTTCAACATGGACCGCTCAACCCATCTGAGGAGGATGACCAATGATCGGTATTAAATCGTACGGCGGGTACATACCCCGACTGCGGCTCAACCGTATGAGCATTTATCAGAACATGGGATGGTTCGCCCCTGCCGTTGTGCTGGTGGCCCAGGGAGAGCGTTCCTTCTGCAACTGGGATGAGGACGCCCTGAGCATGGCTGTGGAGGCCTCCAGGGATTGTCTCAAGGGGATGGACCGCTCCCAGATCGACGGCCACTATCTCTGCTCCACCACCCTGCCTTTTGCGGATCGCTCCTGTTCGGGAGTGGTTAAGACCGCGCTGAATCTGAGGGACGACATGATTACAGGGGATGTCACCACGTCGCTCAAATGCGGTACCAGCGCCCTGGTCACGGCGCTGGAGGCGGTGAAGGGCGGCCAGCGGCACAACATCCTGGTGACGGCGTCGGACAAGCGGGAGGCAAAGGCCGCCTATTTCTATGAGATGTGGTTCGGGGACGGTGCGGGGTCTTTATGGGTGGGGGACACGGATGTGATCGCCGAATTCAAAGGGAGCCATTCGGTCTCCTATGATTTTGTGGATCACTTTCGGGGGTCACGAAACGATTATGATTACATGTGGGAAGAGCGATGGGTCCGTGACGAGGGCTATTCCAGGATCATCCCCGAAGCCGTCACCGGTCTGTTCGACAAGCTGTCCATCTCCATGGATGACGTGGATACCCTGGTTTTCCCCTGCTTTTTCAAGGCCGAGCACAAGAAGATCGCCCAGAAGCTGGGGGCATCACCGGACCAGGTAGTGGACAATCTTCACGAGGCCTGCGGCGAGACCGGGGCCGCACACCCGTTCGTCATGTTCATATCCGCCTTGGAAAAAGCCCAGCCCGGGGACCGGATTTTGGTGGCGGGATTCGGCCAGGGGTGTGACGCCCTCTACTTTCAGGTGACGGACCATATCACGAAACTCCCTGCCCGAAACGGCATTAAGGGGAGCCTGGAAAACAAGAAGACCGAAGACAATTACCCCAAGTTCTTAAAGTTCAGGGACCTCATCAAAACCGAGATGGGGATCCGGGCCGAGGCCCCCAGCCAGACGGCCATGACCGTGCTGTGGCGGAAGCGCAAGATGATCCTGGGGCTGGTGGGGGGCAAGTGCAGCAAATGCGGCACGCCCCAGTTCCCGAAGATGGACATCTGTGTCAACCCGGACTGCAACGCCTTTCATACCCAGGAAGATTATTTTTTCCAGGAGGAGCCGGCGTTCATCAAGAGTTTTACCGGGGATTTGCTGTCCGTGTCCGTGGATCCACCCGCCATATACGGCATGATCCAGTTTGAAAACGGGGGCCGGTTCATGGCCGATTTTACCGACTGCACGCTGGATGACGTGCGGGTGGGACAGCAGGTGCGCCTGACGTTTCGGAGACGTTACGTGGACCGGGAGCGCGGCTTTTCCGGCTACTTCTGGAAGGCGGTGCCCCTTCCCGGCACCGGCCCCGAACCCGGTGAAGCAGAAGGGATCCGTTTTGACGGCCGGGTGGCCATCGTGACCGGCGCGGGCGCCGGCCTGGGCCGTGATTATGCCCTGAACCTGGCCGAACGCGGGGCCAAGGTGGTGGTAAACGACCTGGGCGGTGCGCCGGATGGGTCGGGCGGAGCCAAAGGACCCGCCGACCGGGTGGTGGAGGAAATCAAAGCCGCCGGCGGTGAGGCCGTGGCCAATTACGATTCCGTGGCCACCCCGGAGGGCGGACAAGCCATCGTGGATACGGCCATTCAAGCCTTCGGCAAGGTGGACATCCTGATCAACAACGCGGGGATCTTGAGGGACAAAACCCTGGTGAAAATGGAACCCGAGAACTGGGACGCGGTGATGGATGTCCACCTCAAGGGGGCCTACAATGTTACGCGTCCGGCCTTTATCAAGATGCGGGAGAACCGTTTCGGCCGGATTGTCCTGACCACTTCCGCGGCGGGGCTCTACGGCAATTTCGGCCAGACCAACTACTCGGCCGCCAAGACGGGGCTTATCGGTTTTATGAACACCCTCAAACTCGAGGGCGAAAAACACGACATCAGGGTCAACACCGTGGCGCCGGTGGCCGCCACACGGCTGACACAGGACATCCTGCCGCCGGATCTCCTGGAAAAGCTCAAGCCGGAATTCGTCACCCCGCTGGTCCTCTTTTACTGCTCGGATCAGTGTGATGATACGGGTCTTATCGTCAACGCGGGGATGGGGTACTTCAACCGTGCCGCCCTTGTGACCGGTCCGGGTTCGGCGCTGGGCGACGGGACTAAACCGCCCACCCTGGAAGATATTCACAAGTCGTGGGAGGCCATCAACAGCATGGAGGGGGCGGAAGAATTCCCCAATATCACCGCGGCCTTCGGCCCCATGATGAATGCCTTCAGCCCGAAAAAGGAAGCATCCGAAGGGGATACCGGCGAAGGGCTTACGGTCAAAGGCATTTTCGACATGCTTCCGGACGCATTCCAGCCGGACTGTGCCGCGGGAGTGGACGTGGTCTTTCAATTCGACATCTCGGGACCCGGCGGCGGCAGTTGGCATGTCCGAATATCGGATGGGTCCTGCCGGGTGACGGAAGGGGCCCATGACAGCCCCACCACCACCATCAAGATGGGGGATGAGGATTTCATAAAGCTCATTTCCGGTGAGTTGAATGCCATGAGCGCGTTCACCTCCGGGAAACTCAAAATTGAAGGGGATATCATGAAATCGCAGCTCATCGAAAAGGTGTTCAAGTTCTGATGGGGGTTGCGGACAGGAAAATGTTAGGGTGATGTACGGTAGGGGAACGGTATTCGGGATCAAAGAGGAGAAAGCACATGGCCACAGGGATTAGAGACAAGGTAGCGATTATCGGTATGGGATGTACCCGGTTTGGGGAACGCTGGGACGTGGGCGCCGAGGAACTCATGGTGGAAGCCTTTTCCGAATGCATGGAAGATTCAGGGATCGAAAAGAATGATATCCAGGCGGCCTGGCTGGGCACCTGCATAGAGGAGATCAACGTGGGAAAGAGTGCGTTGCCGCTCTCCACCACCCTCAGGCTTCCCTTTATCCCGGTCACCCGGACGGAAAACTTCTGCGCCAGCGGCACGGAGGCCTTCAGGGGGGCGGTCTATGCCGTGGCATCCGGGGCATACGACGTGGCACTGGCCCTGGGGGTGGAAAAACTCAAGGATACGGGATACGGCGGTCTCCCCAACCCCGGATCCAACTGGGGATCGTTGAGCTGGCTGTGGTGGCCCAACGTGACCGCGCCGGGTGCGTTTGCCCAGCTGGCCTCTGCCTATGCGGCCAAGTACAACATTCCGGATAGTGACCTAAAACGGGCCATCGCCCATGTGTCCGCCAAGAGCCACGCCAACGGGGCCCTCAACCCCAAGGCCCACCTCAGGAAGGTGGTTACGGACGAACAGGTCATGGCGGCGCCTATTGTGGCCCATCCTTTGGGATTGTTCGACTGCTGCGGGGTCAGCGACGGGTCGGCGTGCGCCATCGTCACCACGGTGGAAAAAGCCAAAGCCATGGGCAAGAAGGATTTTATAACGGTCAAGGCCCTTCAGCTGGCACTGAGCAACGGTGAGGAGATGGGGTTTAACAGCTGGGACGGGGATCACTTCATGACCACGGATCACTGCAGCACCCGTGCCTATGAAGAGGCGGGCATCAAAAACCCCAGGGAGGAGATCAGCATGATGGAACTCCATGACTGTTTTTCCATCACCGAGTTGGTCACCTACGAAGACCTTCACATATCCCCGAGAGGGGGAGCGGTCAAAGATGTAATGGACGGCTTCTACGACCGGGAGGGCGGTGGGGTTCCCTGCCAGGTGGACGGGGGACTCAAGTGTTTCGGCCATCCCATCGGCGCCTCCGGACTCAGGATGCTCTATGAGATGTATCTGCAACTCCACGGACGGGCCGGTGACCGGCAGATTGAGGATCCGCGTTTCGGACTGACCCATAACCTCGGGGGGGTTCCGTTTATGAATGTGTGCAGCATCGCCATTGTGGGACGATATGAGAACTGAAACCTGAGACAATGGTTGATGTTTGGCGTCGGGCCTCGAGGATGTCTTTCTTAAACGCCGCATCGAACAGGGGCTGATGGCCCGCAACACGCCCCCTGGGTGTTGAACAATCGAAAAAAGCATGCAATCCCATTTAGGGGATAACAAGCCTTTGGCTCTGATGGGGCTGTTTTTAGATGAATTTTGAAGTCAGCTTCGCGAGAACCCGAGTCCGTGGGGCATGCGCCTTTTAAGAAAGACACCCTCAAGCCCCTTATTTTAAAAGGGAATTCGGTCTTGTTGAAAGGGGAAGGATCGCGCGTGAATGGATCGTCCCAGGACCGAAAAGGAGTCGGCAATGGAATTCGTCAAGCTCTTTGCGCCCATCCGGATTAACCAGCTGGAGATCAAAAACCGGATCGTCATGCCGTCCATGGGCCTGGCCTACAGCACGGACTTCGCCTTCAATGACCGCTACAAGGCCTTTTACCGCGAGCGGGCCCGGGGCGGGGTGGGGCTGTTAACCATCGGGCCCGTGTCCATCGATCGGGTGGGAAGCGCCCCCATCATGCCGGGGCTTCACGAGGACCGGTTCGTCGAACCGCTTCAGCGCTTCATCGAAGACCTTCACCGGGAGACCGACGTGAAGGTGGCGGTCCAGCTCCTCCACATGGGCCGGTATGCCTTTTCGTTTCTGACCGGTATGCCCCCCATGGCCCCGTCCGCTATCCCGAGCAAGCTGACCAAAGAAATGCCCAAAGAGATGACCCCGGACGATGTCGAGGCGGTCCAGGACGCCTACGAGCGAGCCGCGGGTCGGGCCGTGGCCGCTGGGTTCGATTTCGTGGAGGTCCTGGCCTGCACCGGGTATCTCATCAGTCAGTTCCTTTCCCCGGTGACCAATCAACGAACCGATGCATACGGCGGGTCCATGGAGAACCGGATGCGCTTCGGCCTGGAGGTCATCGGCCGCGTGCGGGAGGTTATCGGGCCGCAGACGGCCCTGGGCATCCGGGTGGCGGGTAACGATTTCATGGAAGGAGGGCACACCAACCGGGAGTCGGCCCAATTCGCCCGGGCCGCTGAAGCGGCGGGCGTGGATGCGGTGAACGTGACCGGCGGCTGGCATGAAACCAACGTGCCGCAGCTCACGGCCAATGTGCCGGCCGGCGGATTCGTCTATCTGGCCAGGGGGATCAAGGAGGCGGTGAGCGTTCCGGTCTTTGCGTCCAACCGTCTGGGAGACCCCCATGTGGCGGAACGGGCGCTTCGGTCGGGGTCGTGTGACATGATCTGCTGGGGAAGGCCGCTCCTGGCGGACCCCCGTCTGCCCCAGAAGGTCCGCGAAGGTCGGCTGGGGGAGATCATTCCGTGCATCTCCTGCAACCAGGGCTGCTTTGATGCCATTTTCTCCGGGACCCCGGTACCTGCATCCTCAATCCCATGACCGGCAGCGAGGGATATTACCGTGTGGAGAAAACCGCCACCCCCAAACGGATCCTGGTGGCAGGGGGCGGCCCCGGGGGTATGGAGTTTGCCATCATGGCCGCACAAAGGGGCCACCGGGTCACGCTCTTCGAGAAACAAGACCGTCTCGGGGGTCAGGTGAACCTGGCCGCCGTACCCCCGGGTAAACGGGAACTGTTGCGGCTCATCTCGAGCATGAAGGACCGGATGGATCTTTTGGGTGTGGAGGTCATTCTGAACACGGTCCTGACGCCGGAGAGGGTGTCGGAGGAAGGCGCGGAGCTGGTGGTCATCGCCACGGGTGCAACCCCCATTGATCTAAAGGTACCCGGTGCAAATATGCCCCATGTCCACGACGCCTGGGATGTGCTTTCGGGGAAGGCCTGGGATATCGGCCGGGATGTGGTGGTGGTGGGCGGGAACGCCACCGGGTGTGAGACCGCGCATTTTATCGCCGCCAAGGATGTGCCCGACCCGGATACCTACACCTTTTTGATGTTGCACGGCGCAGAGGATGGGGACCATGCGAC
>JARRPY010000187.1:0-9190 GCA_037382425.1 Deltaproteobacteria bacterium | reverse complement strand
ATATCGAAAATAATAACAAATATGAACGATAAACAACTTTAACTTTTTACCGACAATGGATTAATGAACGCTGGCCGATTCTGGCATCGAATATATTGAAAATCTGGATGAAAACGATTCGAACAACGGGTATGGGGGCGGACCAGGTCCAGCGGGGCCCTGCGCTGTCGCCGCCCGGCGCGGCGATGAGATGTCCCTCCTCCCCCGTTTCGGCCATACAAGCGCCACTATTTTCATCAGCCAATTCACAGATGGAGATATCCTGGCCAGGGCGGTCCGGGACGGGCAGGCCGTTTACGTGGACAAACCGATGTATTTTTCAGATGCGCGTGCTCCCGATGCGATGGACCATCATTGTCGGCAGGTGGAAGCAGCCATTGAACCGGCCCGTGAGAAGACAAGGATGCTCCTTAGGAGGGTAGAAATCTGCCAGGTCTTTCCCATCTCTGCGTCGATTCTGCCATTCCCCCGAAATCCCAGCTTTTACCCCCAGAAACCGAGGACAAATGTGAAGGCACCCCCACTCAGGTTTTCCACAAACACCTCAATTGAATTTCGTTCTTGCACTGATATATCAGATGTGACATATTTCCCGGAAAAAAGTGGGACAGCCGCTCTAAGATGAGGATGCGTCACATGGAAACGCCCAATCACGCCTAGGCGTGGCCAAGGGGCGACCCAACCAGCAACTCCTTTTTTATTAGCTGATCACCGATAACCGATAACGCCGATGGAATCGTTTTTCGAGGTAAAAAAACCGGATGAGGTCTTTGAAATAATTGACCGGCTGGATCCGGTGGGTGAAGAGAGGATCTCTCTTGAAGAGGCCCTGGACCGCGTTTTGAGCCGTGACCTGGCCGCACCTGAAGATCTCCCGGGGTTTTTTCGATCGACCATGGACGGATACGCGGTGAAGGCGAGGAGCACTTTCGGAGCCACTGAAGGACTGCCCGCCCTTTTCGAACTGGCAGGAGAAATCCACATGGGTGAGGTGGCCGGAGCGGTGGTGAAAGCCGGTCAAGCGGTAAAAATCCCCACAGGCGCCATGCTCCCCCAAGGCGCCGACAGCGTGGTGATGAAGGAATACTGCCATTCTCTGGATGCCTCGACCATCGAGGTGAGCCGTTCGGTATCGCCCCTGGAAAACGTTATCCAGCCCGGAGACGATTTTCTTCAGGGTTCGGTGTTCCTGCATCGCGGGCAACGACTGCGTCCCCAGGATGTGGGTGTTTTGGCAGGCCTCGGTCTGACTGAGATACCGGTTTTTCGGAAACCACGCATCGCCATCATCTCTACAGGCGACGAGATCGTCCCGGTCGAGCACGCGCCCCTGCCCGGCCAGATTCGGGATATCAACCGGTATACGTTGGGTGCCTTGTGCCGAAAAGCCGGCGCCGAACCCATCTACATGGGTCTCTGTCCCGATGATGTTGTATCTTTGCGGGAAATGCTAGGGAGAGCCCTTTCCCAGGCGGATTCCGTCTGGATATCGGGCGGGAGTTCGGTGGGAACTAAAGATCTGACCCTGAGGGTTGTTGAAACCTTACCGGATTTTGAACTCCTTGTTCACGGCATCTCCATCAGCCCGGGAAAGCCCACAATTATCGGGAAGTCTGGGACACAAACCGTCATCGGTCTGCCGGGACATGTGGCCTCGGCCCTTGTGGTGGCCTGGGTTTTCATGACTCGGATGATTTCCAGGCTTTCGGGAGATGCCGGAAGGTCCCGGGCCCGGCGTGGGAATGTAGAGGCTCGATTGAGCCAAAATGTCGCGTCTGCCAGTGGGAGAGAAGACTTCGTTCGCGTAAGGCTGGTTGAGACAGCCGGTGGCCTGACAGCCATACCGGTTTTCGGGAAATCGGGACTCATTTCAACGCTGGTGGATGGGGACGGTCTGGTGAGGATCGATATGAATACGGAGGGGCTGTATGAGGGAGAGAAGGTAATGGTGATGCGCTTCAATTGCACAGATGGAGGCCTCCTGTGAAGCGGCAGGTCTATCTTTCCATGAAATCGCTGGAGGAGGCAAGGCGAGTATTCTTTGCCCGCTTCGGTCCCCCTATGAGAACCGGCATCGAGACCGTAAAGAGCGAAGACAGTTCAGACCGTGTGACCGCAGAACCCATCTTTGCAAAACGGTCGGCACCGGCCTATCATGCATCGGCCATGGACGGTATTGCGGTCCGGGCGGAAGATACCTATGGAACGACGGAGCGCCATCCCAAGACCCTGGAAATGGAGCGCGACGCAGTCTGGGTTAACACGGGTCAGCCGCTGCCGGAACCTTTCGATGCCGTAATAATGATAGAGAACGTCCATCAGATGGATGACAGCCGGGCGGAAATCCGCAGTCCGGCTTACCCGTGGCAGCATGTGCGCAAGGTGGGGGAGGATATCGTCGCCACAGAGCTCCTTTTTCCGCAGAATCACCGGATTCGCCCCTATGATGTGGGAGCACTCATCAGCGGCGGGGTCTTTTCAGTAGAGGTCTGGCAGAAACCCCGCGTCGTCATCATCCCCACCGGATCGGAGCTTGTCCGGCACAGAGAGATGGAAGCGGGGGCCGTACTGAAAACGGGGCAGATCATCGAATACAATTCGCTGGTTTTGGCAGCGCTGGTCCGGGAATGCAACGGGATTCCCATCATTTACAATATCGTCCCCGATGTCCAGGAGGAGATACGGGCCGCCCTGACCCGGGCTGTCGATTCCGAAGCGCACGTGGTGATCGTCAATGCCGGGTCTTCCGCAGGAAGCCGGGATTATACCGTACATATGGTGAGAGAGATGGGAGAGATCCTGATCCATGGTGTTGCCATGATGCCCGGCAAACCGACGATTTTGGGATCAGTGAAAGGGAAACCGGTTGTGGGCAACCCCGGCTATGCAGTCTCAGCTGCGCTTTCCTTTGATCAGTTCGTGAGGCCGCTTCTTTATAACCTTCAAGGATATGCTTCTCCGAAGATCGAGACGGTCAAGGTTCGACCGACCCGGGACATCCCCTCCAAAATCGGAATTGAGGAATTCCTCCGGGTCAACATCGGGAAAGTGGGCCAGCGCTATGTTGCCACGCCACTGGCCCGGGCTGCGGGATCCATCACCACCCTGACACGGGCCGAAGGCATTCTCCGCAAAACAGGACCTGCAACATACTGTGGTGGTCATCGGAAGTAATGATATCACCATCGACATCCGGGGGGACGAAGTCCGGCGAGGGGGGCGCAACATTCGCATTTCATCCGGCAATGTGGGGAGCCTGGGGGGACTGTTGGCACTCAGGAAAGGGATTTGTCACATGGCCGGCAGTCACCTCCTCGACACAGACACGGGTGAGTACAATATTTCCTATATTCGGCGATACGTACAAGGTACGAAAATCGCCGTATTTCACCTGACACTGAGGGATCAGGGCTTAATCGTTGCCAAAGGAAATCCAAAGGGTGTGAAAGGAATCCAGGACCTGACCCGGACCGATATGACCTTTGTCAATCGCCAGGCAGGATCGGGGACACGTGTACTTCTGGATTACCACTTGAAACAGGCTGGAATCGATCGGGACGACATTAAGGGTTACGACCACGAGGAGTTTACCCATATGACTGTGGCCGTGGACATCCTTAGTGGGGCTGCGGACTGTGGAATGGGAATTTACGCAGCAGCACGGGCACTGGATCTGGGTTTTGTTCCGGTTGCAAGGGAGCAGTATGATTTGCTGATTCCCAGTGACCTTTTGGATCATCCCAATATCAAGGCTGTACTTGAAACCGTGCGATCCGATCATTTTAGAGAACGGATCATATCCCTGGGCGGCTATGATCCCTCAAAAAGCGGCGAGCTTTTTGCCGAGGTGGATGGGGAGTGACATGACACAGCTCAGAATCAGATCGAGGCAATGGATTGTGGACGAACAAAATCGTATCATCATGGGGGAGGGCAGAAAGGAAATACTGGAGACCATCGAGAAAACCGGGTCCATCAACCAGACCGCCAAGATCATGAAAATGTCATATAAAGGGGTCTGGAGCAGGATCAAAGTGACCGAGGAATATCTGAATATGAGCATTGTACACACGGACCGGAAAATGGGGAGCCGGCTCACGGAAGAAGGGAAGGAACTCCTTAAGAAGTATTGTCTCCTGAAGGAGGCGTGTCTCGAGGACGACAACCGACATTTCAACAGGATATTCGGCGGCACCTGGCCAGCCAGCGGAGGAGAAGAGGAGTGAAGGAACAAAATGGGCCATACGATCTCAGCATTCCCCGGGGATCAGGCCGCTGAACTGGTGGATATGCTCTCCCAACCAGGCAACCGGACAAGGAGTTGTACGTCCATTTCATAGCCGCTATTCATGTCGACACCAACGCAAACACAATCCCGAAAACAATACCCGTTTACACACAGTGTGCAAATTACCGATGAGACCGGGCACACCCGGGAAGTGCACGTTGTCAGCGAGTATCCCCTGACCATCAAGGTCAACGACCGGGAGTTGGTGACCTTGATGACCGCGGGGACCGATCCGACCGACCTGGTTCTGGGATATCTGCACAATCAGGGATTGATTGAAAACCTAGATGAGATCCTGGATATCCGTATTGACCGGGAGCGTCAAATAGCATCCGTCACCACGCGTGACGGACAGCCGACCGGTTGGGAATCCAAAATCGGCCGCAGGATGGTCACCTCAGGTTGCGGGGAAGGCACGATTTTCAGCTGCAGCCTGGAGAAAATTTATGAACAGCGGCTGGCTCCTCAGCGTATCCGTGCGGCGCACATCTATGATTTGCTGCATGCCGTCAAGGGGTATAGTCGGATTTATGCCCTTGCCGGGTCGGTGCATACCTGCGCCCTATGCAGGCTTCCCGATGAGGTGTTGATTTTTGTAGAAGATGTCGGCCGGCACAACGCCGCCGATACGATTGGCGGAAAAATGTGGGTGCGGCGAATTCAGGGAACCGATAAAATCCTGTACACAACGGGAAGGGTTACCTCCGAAATTGTGATGAAAGCGGCCATAATGAAAATCCCTACCCTCTTGTCCCGTTCGGGCGTCACTCAGATGGGGCTGGAGATTGCCCAGGATCTCAATATGATGATCATCGCCCGAGCCAAAGGAAAAAAATTCCAGGTTTTCAGCGGCCGGGAATATTTTGCTCCTAAATAGTATTCACCCGGAGATGCCATCTATCGATGGGGACCTACGGTGCTAGAATGGTAAAAACTTTGCCGCTTGGATTGGGTTCGCAGATACCGTACCGTGTCTACCCCGATGGTCAGAAGGGGAGGATAGGCCCTTGCCCCACAAACGGCCGAGTGCCAATTGCAGTGCCGTAATCCTTGCCGGCGGATTGAACAGCCGCATGCAGGGACGCAATAAGGCGTTTTTGCGCGTCGCCGGCAAAACCATTCTGGATCGACTGCTGGACAACTTGCGGCCCCTATTTTCAGAGATTGTGCTGGTGACCCGACAACCGCAATTGTACCGGCAAATATCGTTGGGTATTGTCAGGGATATTTATGAGGCTCGATCCTCTCTGACCGGAATTCATGCGGGACTGCGCGCAATTCGCAATCTGCATGCCTTTGTGGTGCCCTGTGATGCGCCTTTCCTGAATCCGGCCCTGGTATCTCTGCTGGTGAGGAAATCGCGGCCTCGAATTGATGTCGTGGCACCGCTGGTTGACGGCTATTTGCAGGCCTTGTGTACGGTTTATTCCAAAACCTGTATCCCCTTTATCGAACGACAAATCGAGAATGGCGCTTATAAAATCGTCGATTTTTGGGGCCGGGTGCGGGTTCAAGCCGTCTCCGCCCGGTCCATCAGGGCGGTGGACCCGGAGATGTACTCGTTTTTCAACGTCAACACACCCGCCGATCTGGAAATTTGCCAGCGTATTGCCGCCGCTCTGAAGGATACCGGCACCATCGCCTCAGATCAGGGTAACCCGACCCGATAGATCTCTTCTGTAATTTGCATCGTCTCCATCACACCGTCCCCTTTTGGCATGTCATCGAAATCAAATCCCTCATCAGTTCCCATGGTTTCGGCAGGCTGATGTCTGTTTGTCAAACCGTAACCTTCTTTCTTGCTATTGACCCGACTCCCGTGATATAGCGTTTGCCAGCGGCGAAATGCACCCTTCATTTTCAAACCTTACAACCAATAGAGGTAACCCATGACAGAAGACCTTATCGCCCATATCGACCGGCTCATGCAACAGAGACCTGCTTCGCACACGGCGCTGGGGCCGTTTCGGGAACTGGTGCATCTCATGGCCCGGTCAACACCCGATGTCTCGGCGGTTCATGTTGAGAAAGAGATGAGCGATATCCAGCAGCAGGAAGGGTTTCCCCTCTTTTCAAGAGCGGATCTGCCCCTTGACTTTGATGCAGCCTCCGACCTGCTAAAGAAGTTCCTGGTCCACCTGCTCGATGCCGGCAGGGATGATGCGGAAGGGGTGAAAATGGCCCTGAAAAAGGCAGAGGCCGATTATGAATGGCCCGGCAGACTATTCAGGGCGATCCTGGAGCAGGATGAAAAGGCCCTGTCCGTCCTGGCCAAAGGGGCGAAGCTGGACCCCAATGCCCTTCTTTTTCTCGGAAAGACGGCCTTGAGGCCCTCGATGGACCGACTCCGCGAAATGGTATCCGGAGATATGAACAAAGACAAATGGCGTGAGGGTTACTGCCCCCTGTGTGGGTCTCAGCCGGACATGGCCTATTTTGAAAAGACCGGCAAGCGGTATCTCCACTGCGAGTTTTGCGGAGAGGAATGGCCCTTTCCTCGGATCAAATGCCCTTTTTGTAATACCCAGGAACAGGACAAACTGGGATACTTCGAGGCAGAGGAGGAAGAAGGCTTCCGGGTTTATTTCTGCAGGGAATGCCTGAGATACATCAAGACCATCGACAAGAAGGTCTTTGAAGAGGTGGCGCCCTTGGAACTCGAAAACCTGGCCACCATTCACTTGGACTTGCTGGCCCAGGAAAACGGATTCGAGTAGGAGGCGGTCTAGCCGCCCAGACAATTCAGATAGAACTGAACGAGGGATGCTTGTTCACCATACCGGCCGCTTCCCTCCTCGCCTATGGCCCGAAGCAGGTTTTCGGAGACGATCCTCGCATCATCCATCCTTCCTGCCCCGCTCTGCTTGCGAAAAAGATAGTCATATATCCGTAACCGCGCGGGAAGGCTGCTGTTTTCAAACAAGGAAACCGCCTTCTCCCATTCCCCCTTGTCCGCCGTATAGGCAACGGCCAGCGATCGATCACCCTCCGGATCATACCGGTTGATATAGGGAATGGCATAACCGAGGCCTTCCTCGATGTAGTGTTTGAGTTTAAATGGACTTTCCGGGACGCAGAAGTAACATGGGGCGAGATAGCCTTCGGTACGCCTCCCGTACAAATGCTCGATACCTACTCCCCTCTCAATCATTCGGCACAGACGGGTGCCCTGATAAATCCTGCCGCCCACCGTATATTCGTAGCGTCTCAGCGGGCCCGGCCCGTACTGTTTCATCTGGTGGATGGACTCGTCGATGGTTTCATGGGTTTCTCCGGGAAGTCCGAAAATCATGGATAGAGTACACGGCAATCCTTTTTGTTCACAGATTTGAAGCGTATTCCTGATATCTCTCTGGCGATAGGAGGCATAATTGCGCTTAAGGACCCTGTCCGAAAAGCTGTCACAGGTCAGGATAATGGAAAAACCCGCCTCACGTAGAAGCTCTGCAAAATCGGAATCAAACGGTCTTGGCAAGAACTGCGAGGCGAAGCCGAATCGTTCATGCAGTCGTTCCTGGATCAGCCGTTGAATGAGCCGGGTACAGTAAGTGAGATCAGGGAGGTTGAACTCCGTATCCACAAAAAAGATCTGTCGGAAGTCGTCATTCCCTTGTGCGATGGCCCGTATTTCTTCGACAACCCGACCGATCTGACGAAACACAACATCTTTTCCCTCGATGATCGGCTCCACACAGTAACTGCATTTCTGGTTGCACCCTCGTTTCACCTGCACCGGAAGGCCGGCTGTCTCCAAGCCAAACCTGAATTTTCCTTCGCGCGCCTTAGGAAAGACCTCTTCGGAAAACGGAACCGCCTTTCTTGGATTGACCCTCACTTCACCGTCCCTGTAGACAAGCCCGTTGATCCCCTGGATTTTTTCTCTGTCAGGAAAGAGATCAACAAACTGCCTGAGGGGCCCTTCACCCTCCCCTACCACCCCATATTCAATGTCCAAGTAATCCAAGATCGCCTTGGGAGAAATGGTAAAACCGCCTCCCCCCGCAATAACAGGGGTTTCGGGAGTGTGCGCCCTGATGAGATCCACGACTTTCTTTATCTCAGGCAGGAAATAGAAGGTCCTGAAATCATCTTCCCCATAGTCGCCATAAGGCTCGCACGACAGACAGGTATCCAGGTTTCGTATCCCTAAACCGATTACCTCCGGTCGAACCGCTTTTAGGATAGTGAGGAGGTTTGTCTCGAGATCCGGTTCGGGCAGAAAGGGGTATTCGACAATCACCTGATGTCCATTTTGACGCAGCGCATTGGCAATCAGATCCAGTCCAAAGGGATAGACCTGCTTAATGAGGTAGTACCGGTCGGTATAGAGAAGGAGGATGGTTGCGCGTTTCATCCGCGTGTCTCCCAGGGGCGGCGGTTCAGGGGTCTTTTTTAATCATAGCACCTGGCCCCACTTTTCACAACCCGCCTGACCCAAGTCTGCCAAGGCACCACACGATCCGACGGTTAGACGCAATTTCCAACAGGGCCTTTGAAGGGCCAGGCCTTATGTCACGATTGACATATGTAACCCATTGATTTTTTTGAAAAAAGTGTTGACAAATCGCTTTTTCTGGGTGTTTAATCGAACAAACGTCAGCGACGACTGACATCTCACATGCCGCGCCGGCATCAACGGTGTGCCAGCGCCAACAGAAAATGCCATGCCGCAATTCCCAACGGCTGACACCGTCACCATGCGTATGTCTGCCCTGAATTTCTGATTCCGGGCGTAAATATTCTAACTTAACCCAAACTTTGATAGAAGAAAGGAGGAGGCATGAACGTTACGCGTCGTGATTTCTTCAAGATCACAGGTGCTTCTGCTGCAGGCGCTGCGATCCTGGGGTTGGGCCTCGATTTGAAGCCGTTCAAATCGCACGCCCAGACCCTGAAACTTCG
>JARRPY010000186.1:0-6103 GCA_037382425.1 Deltaproteobacteria bacterium | reverse complement strand
ACAGCGGGGCGTTGAAGGAAGGGAAGCATATGGAGAATGCCGAGTTCTGCTCTCCCATGGCGGCGCTTCACGGGCACGTGGCCTATCTAATGGAGCGGGCGGATTATGTGTTTTTGCCCTTTTATATCGAGCATAAGACCGGTGATCGGGAGGGGAGACGGCAGTATTGTTATTATACCCAGTTTTCACCCGCCGTCATATCCCTCTCCGGCAAGGACACGGATGGGAAAAAAATCCTCACCCCGCTCATTCATTATCGTCATGGTCCCTTTCGCACCAAAATCGAACTTTACAGGATGTTGAAATTCATTACAAAGACCCCTATCGGTTTTCTGGACGTATCAAGGGCCTATGATACAGCCTGTGACTACCGGGAATCCTGTTCTTTGAAATTGAAGGAGATGTATCGAAATGAATTTCGGGCCCATGAAGACCTGCACGTGGTACTCCTGGGAAGACCGTATACCACACTCTCCAAATTGATGAACAAGGGGATCCCGGATATTCTCGATGCCTTCGGAATCAAGGCCTATTTTCAGGATATGCTCACCTATTCCAGTACGGATACATCACCCATTCGCGCCCTCCTGAAGGACATACACTGGTATTGGGCCGCCGAAATCCTTAAGGCGGCCCAGGTGGTGGCCCAATCCAAAGGGGCTTACCCGGTGCTGGTGACCTCCTTTCGGTGTTCCCCCGATGCCTTTGTCATGGACTATTTCAAAAAAATCATGGAGGCCCATGAAAAGCCGTACCTCATCCTCCAACTGGATGAACACGAATCCAGCGTCGGGTATGAGACGAGGATTGAAGCCGCCGTTCGATCATTTCAAAATCATTTCCAGGCAAGCTCTCAAAGCAAGGCGGTCGCGCATCCCCCGTCGGGCCCGGCTGTAAAAGCGCAAAGCATTTCCGGAAAGACGCTCGTGATTCCGAACTGGGACGACATTACCCTCCGCTTCGTGGTCGCCAATCTCAAAAGAGAGGGGATCGATGCCCGATTGATGACGGAATCCGAGACCAGTATTCAGAAAAGCCTCCGGCACAATACCGGACAGTGTCTGCCGTTGAACATCATCGCCCAGGAATTCGTCGATTATGTAAGGACCCACCGTCTAAATCCCGAAAAGACCCTTCTGTGGATGGTGTCGTCACAGATCGCATGCAATATCGGCATGTTCCCTCACCACTTGAAAACCCTCTTTGATGCTTATGGAAAAGGGATGGAGAAGGCGGGGGTGTATGCGGGGGACATGTCCTTCATGGACATTTCCCTGAAACTCCCCATCAACACCTACTTTGCGCATATGTTCGGCGGGTTTATCCGCAAGATGGGCTGCCGGATCCGGCCCTATGAAAAGGCGCCCGGCACCACCGACAGGGTGATTGAACAGAGTGTGGATGTTCTGACCGACGCTTTCTCAGGAAACCGGTCCAAGGAGGAGGCGCTGGCCCAGGTGATTTCCTGGTTTGAAGCCGTTGAGATCACCCAGGAACAGAAACCCAAGGTGGCCATCTTCGGCGATTTGTACGTGCGGGACAACGACGTGATGAACCAGAACCTCATACGGTTCATCGAAGCGCATAACGGCGAAGTGATCGTAACGCCTTACAGCGCGTACGTACAGATGATCGCCGGGGCCTATCTCAAAAGATGGTTCTTCGAGGGGAACTACCTGGACATATTATCTTCAAAGGCATTGCTTTCCACAGTCACCCGGATGGAAAGGGTATATTACAGATATTTTGAGCGCATTTTGAAATCCCCCGCACCGCAATATCATGAAAAACCCGAAGATATTCTCTCCGAATATCACCTCAGGATTGAGCACACAGGCGAGTCCATGGACAACCTGCTTAAGATATTCTACATCAAGAAGCACCACCCCGATGTTTCCCTGTTTGTCCAGGCAAGCCCCGCATTCTGTTGCCCTTCACTCATCACCGAGTCCATGGCTCGGGAAATAGAGAAAAAAACCGGGGTTCCCATTGTATCCATAACATATGACGGGACCTGCAATAACAAAAACGAGGCCATCATCCCCTACCTCACCTATCTGAACAATTCTTAGGGCTCGAAGAGAAAGAGGCCGTTCATGGATGGATACCCGGATAGGGCAGAGACGAGTGATGCAGATTCACCTTGAGCTTGCCATCATTACCTTTGAGGTAGCCAAATGTATATTCGACCTTCACTTCCTTTCCTTCCTTCGTAGTGAAAAAGTAATTCCCCATGGCTACGGCATAATCCCCATGAATGAAAATCCCCGCATTTTCAAAGCGAACGCTTGTCCAAGGTTGGAGGGCGAACCCTTTATCCTCGGGAAAATTTTTATTGCCACCCACAAAGTAGGATATGGCGCCTTCTCTCGTCATTCGGAACTGTTCTTTCGCAGCTTTGGTGGGGCAAAAAAGAACAGGACCAAGCTGGTATGCGTAAAGACCGTCAACCTGCGCCTTAGCTGCTTCCGTATAGTCCCTGCCATCGGTCCAAGCCTTCCCAATGGCGATGACGCCATCCCCCCATGTTTCTTGGGCCTGAACTATTTCCCGTTCGGTAATCATATTGTCTTTGGCAGAGGCAACCGTAGAGATGATAAATGGATTTAAAATCAACGTGATCATCAACACACATAGTGACGCTAAACTTTTCATGGAATTCCTCCTTTGTCTGCGAATTAAACCTGCCGGCCAACAGTACTCATAACTGCCCCAGGACGTTTTTAGGGTTGACCATAAAAACGTCATAAAAGCTGCGACTGGCTCAGATAACCTTCAGATCTGAATCCGGCTTTCATAGTGCACTCCTCTCCGAATCAAACCTCATAGAGAACGTATTCACCGGACTTGCCTTTTAGCGTGGCGCGATACGTTTCATGGGTCTCTACCACGTCTTCTATTTTCTCGTAAGCCGATTCGGAGATCAGAAGTTTTGTGCCGAAATCCTTATTCGCAGTTTCTATCCGACTCGCCAGATTAACCGCCTCTCCGATGGCGGAAATTTTGTGCATCATGCCTGTATCAAAATTGCCTAGAATACTTTTTCCAAAGTTTATGCCTGCCCTGATTCCAAAAGACCATTCATACATTTGATCGAGATATTTGTTAAACTGTATCAAAGCCGCATTCATGGCACGGACTGCATGGATGGCATCCAGTACAGAATTCCTTCTATCTTCCATTACTCCGAATAACGCCAGGATCCCGTCTCCTGCCACATCACTGATAACCCCTTTATGTTGTACAATAATCTCGTTCATCGTTTGATAGTAGCGATTTAAAACATGCACGACGTCGTAAGCCGGAAAAGACTCCGCAAATTCCGTGTAGTTTTCGATATCGGTAAAGAGAATCGCCAGATCTTTCTCCTGTCCAAGCTTGGTTCCAGGCGTATCGCCGAATTGATTCAAAATGATTTTGATATCCAATTCATCAACGACCGGACGCCTGATCGTAACGTTCCCGCTTATCTTGGTTTGGCAGGCCAATCGAATATTCCGGGGGAATCCAAATTTCTCGGCTATCTGATTTTCTTTGTCATTTCTAGGGAGACAGTTGCTTAATCCCTCCAAAATATAGATCCGGCAGGTTGTACACCGGGCTTTGCCGCCGCAGACATAGATGTGATTTA
This sequence comes from Deltaproteobacteria bacterium, assembly GCA_037382425.1. Taxonomy (GTDB): domain Bacteria; phylum Desulfobacterota; class DSM-4660; order Desulfatiglandales; family Desulfatiglandaceae; genus JAIPDZ01. The sequence goes on along the minus strand of JARRPY010000186.1, from coordinate 2,472 downwards.
TTTTGGCTGTGAGCATGGCATCGAGTATTGTGCTGTCGGGAGCCGCATAAATCGTCTGGTTATCCGTTTGAGAGAATATTTCAAACATTACGTCCCCCCCGCCGGCCCCGTCAAGCACATCCAAAGTAGATGAGGAGGCATCGTCCTTGGATATTCCTTGGTGATGTGAATCCGACGATCCCGGACTGTTAGAGGCGACATCCTTCTTCGAAATATCGATAGTTCAATTTTCTGCCAACATTCAACGCCAATGCTTGAAACATGTCCCAGCGAGGTCTGAAGGTCCGTTTGAAAATCGAGCGGATCGAATAGAGAGAGCGGTACGCATGAAGGTACCCATCCATAAGTTCATTCGGCGTCATTAACATCGGGTGGAAGACCACATGGTTCCCATCGTACCTTGACCAATCGCGGTGCAGGATGCGCCCCGCGCTTTCCATCCTGTCAAATAGCCGGGTAAACGGGAGTGGGATGAAGAGATAAAAGTTCGCCGCCTGCAGGCGATTATCCACACAAAATTGCACCGTACTGTCGAACACGGTTTGATCATCATGATCAAGGCCGAAAATGAAAGACCCGAAAACATTGATCCCTGCAGACTGAATCGTCTTAATGGATTCCCGGTATTGCTTTACCTTGTTGACCCGTGACTTCCCCACATCTTCGAGGTTCTGTGTGTTGGTACTCTCTATGCCCATGAACAGCCACTGGCAGCCGCTCCTGGTGCATAAATCCAAGAGTTCGGGGTCCCGGGCCAACTTTAAATCCGCTTGGCCGTACCATTTCCGCTTGAGGGGTATCATGGCCTTAAACAGTTCCTTGGCCCGCGACGGTACGCCGATGATATTGTCGTCAACGAATGCGATGTCGCCGGAGGGCATGGAACGAATCTCATCGATGACTTCCTGAATGGGCCGGGTCCGGTAGCGATGCCCCCAGAAAAGGGTCACCGCACAGTATTCGCACTTATGCGGGCATCCCCGTGAGGTTTCCATTACACATGGGGTGGCATACGCCTCTCTTTTTACCAGGTCTAATCGTGGCTTTCGGAGTCCGACCAGATCATGGGGCGTCTCTCTTTGATAGCGTCTTTTTAAGGTGCCGGCCAGGAAATCCTGAAGCAGCTGCTCCCAGACACCTTCCGCCTCACCTATGACCAGCGCATCCGCATGCTCGGCAGCTTCGTCCGGAAAAAAATAGACATGAAATCCTCCCATGATGATCTTCGCTCCCTGTTTTGCGAATTCGCTGGCGATTTCATAGGCGCGATGGGCGACCTGGGTCAGAACCGTGATGGCGACCAAATCCGCTCCTATGTCAAAGTCAAGATCCTCGACGGTTTCATCGACGATGCGCACGTTAAAAAAATCATCCGCATACGCGGCCAAAAGGGGCAAGTTAAGTTTGGGAATGGAAGATACCCGTCTACGGCGTGAACCAAGCCGGTCGATATCCGGGGCGGGATGGATTAGTAAAAGCGTTGGTTTATTCATGGAGACTACCCCCTCTCTCGTTTTGCTGTCTGCCTGCTTGTTATTTGATGGACTTCCTTCCATCATTGATGGCTCGTGCCCATCCACGAATAATATTCTGGCACTTAGTCCGGAAACTGCCGCTGAACGGCCTCAGTCAAAGCCTCATAGGAACTTTCGACATCGGCCTTAAAACTCTGCCAGGGGGTCTCTGCGGAATTAACGAGGGCCTCTATCTTCTCTTCAGCCTGCGCGTATTTTGTCCGCAACTCCTCAATGTGTTTTTGATATTGGATTTTCATCTCGCCCTCAGACTGATCGGCCTTTTTCTGAAGCGTATCTATTTTACCGTTCCACTCGGGCATTTTTGCCCTTAGCTTTTTTACGTATGCATCTCTATGCTCCATCATGACAATCTCCTCCTTTTTCGGTTTGATGTTTCAACTACTTGTTGTTGTCTGAACCCGCATCCACCGGCTCCTCCTGCGCTGGATCCGGCTGCCAACGCTCCTGCAATGCGGCCATATTTTTGCTGTGCGTAAGAATCACAACCTCGTCGCCTATGCGGAATGTTGTTTCTTCATCGGCATGTGAAAACTTGCCCTCACGGTAAAAGCAGATGACCTTGGCATCGGCGGACAATTTCAGGTCCTTGGCCGTGACTGCATCTTCCTCTTTTGCGGAAAATTTGAAGAACCGGGCCTCGTCTTTGATGACCGAGGAAAGTTCAAGGTTTTCAACGCCGCTCACCATGTCCTCCAGATAACGGCTGATTGTGCGGGAGGGGATGATCGTGTCCTTCAATCCCAGTTCGTGGCAGATTCCCTCGAATTGCGCATTGCGGATGCTTGTCACGACTCGCTTGAATCCGAGGGACCGGCCGACGAGGCTGGCAATGAGGTTGGCCTGGTCGCTATCGGTCAAGCAAAACAGAATGTCGGTCTCTTCGGGATTGACCTCGCGCAGGATATCGGGCCGGGCGCCATCGCCTTGCAGAAAG
>JARRPY010000185.1:0-10279 GCA_037382425.1 Deltaproteobacteria bacterium | reverse complement strand
TGGGGAACGTCGAGCGCTACCGTCACCTGATGCATCGCCTCTCAAACGAGATCATTTTGCGACTGACGGGTCACGATGGGATCGCGCTGACCAAATTGGCCTATGTGGGAAACAGCACCGGACATAGGGAAATATATGTTTCAGACTATGACGGGTATAATGTCAAACCGTTGACCGCCTACAAAAGCATTTCGCTATTGCCCAGATGGTCCCCTGACGGAAAGAAGATAGCCTTTAATTCTTATAAGGACGATGCTGCGATGCTCTACCTAAGGGATATGGCCTCGGGCAGAACGACACGGCTCTCCGGACGATCGGGTCTCAATATCGGTGCGGCGTGGGCTCCGGATGGGCAAGAGATGGCATTGACCATGAGCTACAAGGGAAATCCCGACATTTTTTTGATCAATCTAAAGGGAAAGATCTTGGAGCAACTGGTGACCCATTGGGGAATCGATGTCTCCCCGGCTTTTTCTCCGGACGGGGAAAAGATCGCGTTCGTGTCAAACCGTTCCGGCGCCCCACAGATCTACATCATGGAACTTGGCAGTGGAAAGGTTAACCGATTGACATTTGAAGGAAATTACAATACGTCTCCTGCCTGGTCTTCGAAAAACCGTATTGCATTCACTTCAATGGAATACGGGAGATTCAATATCTGTACCATAAATCCGGATGGCTCGAGATTGAGGAAACTCACGGAAAACCAGGGAAACAATGAGGACCCGTGCTGGTCACCCAACGGGCTCTACATCGCATTTAGCTCCAACCGAGAAGGAAAATACCATATCTATATCACTCACGCGAGCGGACACCATCAACGACGCGTGACATTCCAGAAGGGAGATCAGACCTCCCCATCCTGGGCGCCCGAGTAGCCCGGACGATTTAAGGGAGTGGATCTCATTCCCCTATTTCTTATACCATCCGTTGAATTTCACCCGTGAGTAGCGAGTGGGAACCCGATGAAGCACCCCAAAAAGGACTAATATATTGTGGAAGAAAGGCTTGAACTGATGAAAAAGAAATGGTATAAAGAATGTCTATATCTTCAAAAAATGTGATTAAATTGGGTTTGTGTGCAATGCCGACTCTGGATTGTAGTGAGATTGGGAAGGCGTGAATTTTTTGGCGTTAACTTTTAGATCTCAGGAGGGAGAGGGGTTATGGAAAAAAGAATCGTGACCGGTCTGGTTGCCATGCTGTTTGTCTTTGGTTGCCTCTTTATGGTGACATCCTGCGCGAAAAAGCAGGTGGGCGTTTCCGAAGGGGTTTCGCCGGCCGAAGGGACCGTAGAGGAAAAAGTGGTGATCAAAGAGGAACCGGTGATGAAGAGAAAGAAGTCGTCGGTGAACTAAGCGCCGAAGAAAAAGCCAAGCAGAGAGAGGCTGCCGAACTTGCCGATGCCATTTCCGCATTTGAGTCTGAGAACATCTATTTCGATTTTGATAAGGCGGTGCTTAAGCCGGAAGCCAAGGCGAACTTAAAGAAAAAAGCGGCGTTCCTCCGTGCCAATCCTTCCTACTCGGTTCTGATCGGCGGAAATTGTGACGAGAGAGGCACTGAGGAGTACAACCTGGCGCTCGGTGAGAGAAGGGCCAACTCGGCCAAGGAATATCTGATGGCTTTGGGGATCTCCGGTGATCGGATAAAGACCATCAGTTATGGTGAATTGCGGCCGGCAGATCCCGCCAGCAACCCGGTTGCCTGGGCCCTGAACAGACGGGACACCTTTACGTTATTCCAATAGGTGGACCGCTCAACTGAGATGGACTGATGGCTCGATAGAGCCAACCCGTATCAAAAGGCTTATCTTAAAAAGACATATACGGCAGCGTCTTGTCATGGAATGTGGGGCCAAATGCTGACCTGAGGTATCCGTAGGGATGCCGAATTTGTGACAAGGCTTAAGATGCGGGTTGGCTCTTCAGCGGATGAGACGAGGGCGCGAAAGTTTGACCATGATGAAGAGAGCTGGAATTCAATTGGGTATTGGGTTTTGTTGCCTTGTTCTGTTGGCTTCCTGCGTCACTGACGAGCAATTCCTTTACTTGAATGACCAGGTTGTCGCGCTGAATAAGCGGGTGGACGGGCTGGAAGAGCAGACTGGAAAAAAGCTCTCGGGTCAATTGGACGCGCAATTGGGGGCCGTTCGTGAAACTCAGGCCAATAATGTGGCTGAAATCAATGAGCTGCGCACAGAAGTCCGGCACCTGTCGGGCCAGGTAGAGGAAAACAATCACTGGATTAAACGCTCCGTTGAAGGGGATACCACAGAACGGGATAGTCTCAAGGAAAGTATGCGGGGACTAAGGGCCCAGGTTGCCGAGCTGCAAGCAAAGACGGATCGGCTTTATGCGCACCTGGGCTTGAAGCCCATTGCACCGGAATCGGCGAAAGAACCGCCAAAAGAACCGCCAAAAGAACCGGCGAAAGTGCCCCTCACCGAAGAGAAGCCCGCCCCCCCGACGCCGGTGCAACCGCAGGCCGATCAATCCCCTGAGGAGCGGTTGTATGATGTGAACCAGGCCCTCTTCAAGAAGGGGGAGTACGAGTCGGCCCTCTCCGGATTTAAGAATTTCCTCGACAAATACCCCAAGTCGGCGCTCGCGGATAACGCGCAGTTTTGGATCGGGGAGTGTTATATGAACTTGGGTCAGTACGAGCAGGCTATACTGGCCTACCAGCAGGTCATCAAGAAATACCCCAAAGGGAACAAGGTGGCCAATGCCCTGCTCAGGCAGGCAAAAGCCTTTTATGAAATTAAGGATAAAACCAGTTCAAAACTCCTATTAAAAAAGCTCATCAGACAATACCCCAACTCAAACGAGGCCAAGATCGCCAAAAAGCGACTGGCTCAGATGAAATGAGATCTTTCTAGCAGTCTCGATGTGTTTTCTGACTTCTAAACTCAATCCCGCCTATTGCACTTCCTTTAATATCGCTGCAGGATTGCATAGTTTGCAAGGACTGTAGCCTCCCCAAAAGGCATCATAAAGCGAAGAAAGTGGTATGCGATTCCTTTTGGAGATTCGTCTGCCAAAGGGGCAATCTTGGGTGTGAAACCGATAGGATCGCTTGTTCCCTACGTAGCTTGAGGTTTCGCCTTTGGGCAATCTCCGCCAGATGCCTTTACGGGATGCCATTGCGTGTCGCTGAGACCGGAGGAGTCGCCATCTGTATTTTAGGTTGGGTGGGTTGGTTGAGACGACGGCAAGGCCCTCCGATACCAGCAGGTCATTGACCATCCGACCGTCTTGAAGGAAAATATAGCCCAGGACACGCCCGTAGCGATCTCTGGTCTCCGGCGCTCGCTCCAGAACGACGCGTCGATTCGACACCAGTTCCCGGTTCAAGTTAGTGGCTTCATAAGCCATGTATTCGGCCTTGTTTGACTCGTGGTCAATTTCGGGGGTGTCGATCCCGGCGTAGCGAACATGTTCCCCTCTCTCAAGGGAAATGGTGTCCCCGTCAAAAATATTTCGAACGTGTACTCCCTCGCCGGTAAAGCCCACGGCGCATAAGAAAAGAACCGGGAGCGCAATGAATATTGCCAGAAGTTTGGAGCGCATGCGTTTTAACGCCTAAATTTGTCAGAGGAGAGCTTACAGAAACAAAACAGATATAAATATCTTAAATTTAAATCATTTGTTAGTAAATATTATTATTAAAAGGTTTTTTTATTGACTTTTAGGCCATTGGGTACTAAAATATCTGTAATGACAGATTTAATGCGCCTTTCAATGGTGTGTTGCATATACTACTGAATGTCAAAGGAGTCTAATTATGCCGAAAATAATGACGACCAAGGAAATAGCAAAGTATCTTAAATTACACGAAATAACCATATGCAAGTATGCAGCGGAAGGAAAAATACCGGCCATACGAATCGGTAGAGTCTGGCGTTTCGATAAGGATGCCATTGATAAATGGATCAGTGGTGGTCAGAAAAGTGCGTAGCCAAATACTCGCGAGTATGGAATTCTAGAATTTATCCTGTGTTAATTGAATACGTTAGAACTAAGGGAAATTTAATCTCAATAGATAAGATAGGGTTTTCTCCATTCTAAAAAGTCTTCCAGTTCGGGAAGCCAACTGCTCCTCAGGCGTGAGAGAGACCCGCCCGCTTCAAGATTGTGCCTCAGGGTTGCATTGCCCATGATCATGGTCTCCATGATTGCCTTCAGCACGTTGAGCGTTGACCAGTAGGGTTGGTAGGCGTCGGGATCGAGGACGTGTATCATAAATCCATGGCAGAGTTTTCCCGACCACTTGTTGAAGGTGGGGCGAAACCGATACGCCTTTAGTTCACATCCGGGAATTTGTTCTGCATCCAAGACCGAATGGATGGCCCGCACATTCAGGTAAGGGGCGCCGAAAATCTCAAATGGGCGACAGGTTCCCCTCCCTTCTGAAAGATTCGTGCCTTCCCAAATCACTTGACCGGGATAGACCATGGCGGTTTCAGGAAGGGGCATGTTGGGGGAAGGCATGATCCATCTCAATCCGGTGTCCGGCCACAGCATGTCTCGTCGCCACCCCTTCATGGGGATGACTTCCAAAGGGGTGTGGAGATCGAACACATCCTTGAAGAGTTGCGCAAGCTCTCCCATGGTGAGCCCATGGCGCATGGGCAGCCGGTAGGGTCCGACAAATGAATAATAATCCCGGTTCAGGAGGTTCCCCTCAACTACACTTCCGCCCAAGGGATTCGGGCGGTCCAGTATGACGACCTGTGTGCCCTTTTTCGACGCCGCCTTCAGACAGTTGAGCATGGTTGAGGCAAATGTATACACCCGGGTCCCCACATCCTGGAGATCGACGATCAGGGTATCGATCATGTCAAGCATGGAGGCATCCGGCTCGCGGGATGCGGCGTAGAGGCTGAAAACGGGAAGGTCCAACGTCGGGTCAGTGGCATCTTGGGTCTCCACCATGTTGTCCTGGTCCTCCCCACCGTATCCGTGCTGGGGCCCGAAAAGGGCCTTCAGCTGTCCGGGAAGAAGGTGGGCGATCACCTCCTTTGCGCTCCTTAAACGCCTGTCCGCCGAGGCTTGATTGGCGAGAAGTCCCAGTCGGCGATTCTTGAATCTGTCTCCATTTTCCTCTACCAGGCGATCGAGTCCGGTGAGTACACGTGGTATGCGTGGCATGTTTATCCTCATGTGTTTTCTAACGGCAACGCTCATATTTTATGGGATTTAAGGGCGGGTTTCAAGGAGATCGTTTCCATTGGCTGTGGTCGTGAATCACGGAAGAAACAACGAAAAGGGTGCCCCGTACCATCGGCGGTCAAAAAAGGTGTACAGGTCACTGACGTGACTCGCACCTTGTGATATGATATGAAAATATGCCCAAATCAATTTTTGAGATTGACCCAGGATGCTAAACTACTGGAAAGAAATTTGCCCATCTATTTTTTACATGTAAAGCCCTGGGTGCGTTCGTGCAAAATGGGCTTCGCCCCTTTTTGGGTCGCCTTTGTGCTTCTTGCGGCAGCTTCTCTACAAGCAGAAACGCTCCACCAGATGGCATCCAATGGCATTCGCATATTTTTCGATCCCCGTTTGAAGCAGGTTGCCACTCAACTGACAGAGGCTTATCCCCATATCAAAGGGGAGATCGAAGCGATCTTCGATTGGAAACTGAAAGGAGTCCCCTCGCTGATTCTGGTCTCAAATGGGTCGCAGTTTGAAAAGATAGCGGGAAGCCCGTACATCATTGCGTTTGCACGACCCGAAGAGGGGTTGATCGTCATGGACTGGTCAAAGTTGAAGCGAAGCCCATCCCATATACACGACGTGTTCAAGCATGAGCTCTGTCATCTCCTGATTCATCAGCACATCAACGCCGATCTGGTCCCGCGATGGCTGGATGAAGGGGTGGCGCAGTGGGCCAGTGACGGCATCGCGGATGTTATCCTGGAGCAGAAAGGGTCTCTTCTCGACCGTGCGGCGTTCAACGGACGCTTTATTCCGCTTCGAAGGCTGAGCAGGGGATTCCCGGAAGATAAAGAGGGGTTGGCGCTCGCCTATGAGGAGAGCAAGGATTTCATCGAATATATCGTCGGCCGCTATGGTAAGGCGGGTCTCCTGGCGCTTTTGAGGCGGATGCAACAAGGAGAAACCGTATCCCAGGCCGCCGGAGGTGCTTTTTCCGTACCTCTGGTCACGCTTGAGGCGGATTGGCAGAAATCATTAGAGCAAAAGGTCACCTGGTTTACCTACCTGAGTTATTATCTCTACGAGATCTTGTTCGGTCTGGGAGGATTCCTATTGTGTTTTGCTGCTATGAAGGTATTTTTGCGGAAGCGGGCGTACATGAAAGCAGAGGTCGAATCGTTGGGGAACGAAAAAGAATCCGGCGCGGGCAATTGATTATTTTCTTCCACTTCAGTATGGTACGGCGATACGGCGCCGATGCGGCCGCGCACTGTTTTGGATGGGGAGGACGTTGGATACTCGATCCAGGGTTATGGGACCCGAGTGAGCCGGGCAAACCGTGACGCTTTTTCAAGTGCCGAACGCTTATGCTGAGTTCGATACGCAATTAGGGAGGTAACACAATGGATTTCCCCCACCTGTTTTCACCCATAACCATCAACTCGATGGCGTTGAAGAACCGGATCGTCATGACCGCCATGCACCTTGGGTACACGCCGGAAGGCGAAGTAACCGACCGTCTGGTGGCATTTTATACCCTCAGGGCCAAAGGGGGTGTGGGGCTCATCATGGTGGGCGGATGTCCCATTGATGAACATGGCGGTATGGTGGGTATGATCGGTCTCAATGATGATCGCTATATTCCAGGACTTGAAAGGCTGACCCGTTCGGTGAAGCAAAACGGGGCAAAGATCGCTGCCCAGCTGTATCAGGCGGGACGCTATACCCATTCCTCCATGATCGGCGGTAAGAAGCCGTTCTCTGCGTCGGCCGTTCGATCGAAACTGACCGGTGAAACCCCGAGGGCCCTCGATGAAGATGAGATCCCCCAGGTCCAGGAGCGGTTCGCTCAGGCGGCGGTCCGGGCCAGGACCGCCGGGTTCGACGCGGTGGAGATCCTGGGCAGCGCCGGGTACCTGATCAGCCAGTTCCTATCCCCCGTCACCAACCAGCGCGAAGATGCATACGGCGGGCCGCTCGAAAATCGCATGCGCTTCGGACTGGAGGTTATCGAGAAGACCAGGGCCGCCGTGGGCCCGGACTATCCGGTCATCCTGCGGATTGCGGGTAATGAATTCATGGAGGGGGGCAACACCAATGAGGAGGCGAGACTCTTTGCCAAAGCAGCGGAAGCAGCCGGAGTCGATCTATTCAATGTGACCGGGGGCTGGCACGAAACCCGGGTCCCGCAGTTGACCATGTCGGTGCCCCGCCAGGCCTATGTCTACCTGGCCCAGGGCATTAAATCGGCCGTTACCGTGCCGGTTTTGGCCAGCAACCGCATCAATGATCCCTCTATAGGGGATGCGATTATTCGAAACGGGCAGGCGGATTTGGTGACCGTGGCCCGAGGGCTTTTGACAGACCCGGACTTCCCGAACAAGGCCGGGGAGGGAAATTCCAATCTTATTTATCACTGCGTGGCCTGCAACCAGGGATGTTTCGACAGTATTTTCAGGGGCAAACCGGCCACCTGCCTGGTGAATCCCCGCGCCGGCAAAGAGATGGAAACGCCGGTTTCAGTGACGGATAAGGTAAAAACCATTCTGGTGATCGGCGGGGGTCCGGCCGGCATGAAGTCCGCATGTACGGCTGCCCAACGCGGGCACCGGGTGATCCTGATGGAAAAGGAGACCCGATTGGGCGGTCAACTCCTTTTAAATGCCTTGATACCGGGGAGAGAAGAACTCCTCACCGCAGCAGCAGATCTCCAGAACAATTTGGAGGCGTTGGATGTGGATATACGGCTCGGTGTGACGGCCGATGCGGAAAAAATTCAGACGGTGGAACCCGATGCGGTGGTGCTGGCCACCGGGGCAGCGCCTGTGACGCCCTCCCTCCCAGGGATTGACGGCCCCAACGTGGTTCAGTCCTGGGATGTTCTGGCCGGGCATGCGGCGGTGGGGGATCGGGTGGCCATACTGGGCGGAAACGCCGTGGGTCTGGAAACCGCCCTTTATCTTGCCGGCCTGGGCACGTTGACGCCCGAGGTCCTCCATTTCCTCATGATCAATGGAGCCGAGTCCGTGGACACCCTGAACGTCTTGTTAAGAAAAGGGATCAAGTCCGTGACGGTGGTGGAAATGACCCGAAAGGCGGGAGCGGATATCGGGTTGACCACCAAGTGGACCATCATGGGGGAGTTGAAGCGGTTAGGTGTCAAGATCATGACCGAGACAGAAGCCGTGGGCATCACACCGGAAAGCCTCGAAATCCAAGGTAAGGGCGTTGGTACACGTATCGAAGCGGATACCATAGTTCTTGCTGCAGGATCTCGGGCCGTAAATGGGCTTCTAAGAGACATCGAACCCCTTGCTTTGGAAGTCCACGTGATCGGGGATGCCAAAGATCCCCGCAATGCACTCACCGCCATACGGGAAGGATTTGAGGTCGGTGTCGCGCTGTGATCAGACTTGAACCCTCATTGTTCAGAACTCTGTCTTGCCTTTGGGGCCAGCCCAATGGACACGGTTGTTCGGGGGCTCCCAGGAAGATGAAATGAACCTCTTTCTCATTATCATCCTGGTTATTTTAATCGGTGACTACCTGATGGAACTGATCGTGGACATCCTGAATGTCCGGCACTTAAAAACGGATCTGCCCGAGGCCTTTGAAGACCTCTATGACGCGGATCGCTACAAAAAGTCCCAGCAATACCTCAAAGAGACCACGCGGTTTGGGATCCTCATCAATTCCGTTATGACGCCGGTGATTATCGCCTTTATCCTGCTGGGCGGGTTCAATCTCGTTGACCGGTTTGCCAGGAGTTTTGACCTGGGCATGATTCCCACGGGCCTGATCTTCGCCGGGACCCTCATGCTGCTATCCCAACTTCTGTCCATCCCCTTTTCCATATACAGCACGTTCGTCATTGAAGAGAAGTACGGTTTTAATCAGACGACGCCTAAGACCTTTATCCTGGATATCCTGAAGTCCTGGGTCCTGGCGGCTTTGATCGGAGGGGCGCTTTTTTCCGGGGTCCTGTGGTTTTTTGAAAAAACAGGACCTGCCGCATGGCTCTATTGCTGGATGGCGGTGACGCTCTTTCAGGTCTTTCTCATGTTTATTGCGCCGGTGGTCATCATGCCCATCTTCAATAAATTCGTTCCCCTGGAGGAAGGCGAATTAAGGAAGGCCATTGAGGACTATGCGCGAGAACAGAAATTCAAGATGAAAGGGGTGTTTTCCATGGATGGTTCCAAACGGTCCACCAAGTCCAATGCATTTTTTACGGGCTTTGGCCGGTTCAGACGGATCGTCCTCTTCGACACCCTCATCGACAAACATGGAACCGATGAACTCGTGTCTATCCTGGCTCACGAGATGGGGCACTACAAGAAACGGCATATATTGAAATCGCTGGTTATTTCTATCCTGTCCATGGGCCTGATGTTTTACATCCTTTCCCTCTTCATCAACAATCGGGCTCTGTTTGACGCATTTCAGATGGAGCAGGTCTCCATCTATGGGAGCCTTTTCTTTTTTGGGTTTCTTTATGCACCCATTGACATGATTCTCTCCATTTTCGGGAACATGCTCTCCCGCAAGCACGAGGTCGAGGCGGATCGGTTCGCGGTGACCACCTACGGACGACCGGGATCCATGATTACCGCCTTAAAAAAATTGAGTGTGGATAACCTCTCAAACCTCACGCCTCATCCGCTCAAGGTCTTTTTATCATACGCCCATCCCCCGGTCCTCGAGCGCATCCGGTGTATTGAGCAGATGATGTGACCATGGGGCGTCGGGATATACGCTGCAGTAAAAGGGAAATGTTTTTTGAGATTGAAGTTCCCCGAAGGCCTTAGGATTAGCGGACATACTATTCTTATACATGGAGGAGGAAACATGGAAAAGAAAGCCCCCACTCGGGACGAGGCTTGGGAATTGCTCACCACATACAACCAAAACGAAAGCCTGATAAAGCACGCACTGGCCGTAGAGGGCGTGATGCGGTATTGCGCAAAAAACCGGGGTGAAGACGAGGCAAAGTGGGGCGTTATCGGGTTGGTGCATGACCTGGATTACGAACGGTTCCCGGAGCAACATTGCCAAAAGAGTGAAGAGATGCTCAGGGACGCCCAATGGCCTGAGGAATACATCCGCGCAGTCATCAG
>JARRPY010000184.1:0-7976 GCA_037382425.1 Deltaproteobacteria bacterium | reverse complement strand
ACCTCGCAGCTCTGCTGCGGGGTAGTTCATTCACCCATATACTGTAATATTTCTTTCGCGGCCTCGTGACCAGGAAAGTGGCGAATGGTATCTTGGGCCAGAGACCTGGCGCGTTCTGGTTGACCGGACCTGAGGTAGCAGTTTGCCAGGGCGACAAAGAAGTCCTGGTTTTCCGGTTCGAGCGCAAGGGCCCTTTCCAGGGCAATTTGGGCCTTTTTTGGCTGACCCAAAATCAAGAGGAGCTGGCCGTGGTTGTAATGGACGCGACCATAACCAGGTATACCCGCGGCCGCTTTTTCAAGAAAGGCCTCGGCCTCTTCAAACTTCTTCATCTCCGCCAGCAGCAGACCCAGAGAGTAGGCGATTTCGTAGAGTTCAGGGTTCTGCGCCACCACCTCCCTGAGGAGCCTTTCAGCCTCGTTGTTTTTCCCCTGACGGTTGTAGAGCATGGCCAGATTCACCTTGGCCGGATAGAACTGATCATCAATGGCAATTGCCTTTTGGTAGTATTCGACAGCCTGCTGGTCTTCCCCAAGGTTGGCGGCCAGGTTGCCCAGGTTATACCGCTGGGGGGCAAAGTCTGCGTTATACAGCATGGCTTGGCGGAATTCGTCCAATCCCTTTTGGAAGGCTTCCCGGTCATCCCTTCGCAGTTTATCCCGCGGTAGTCCGGATAGCATCATGGCCGCTTCCATGCGCACCGCCTTGACCGGATCATAGAGTTTGGGCGCGATGCGTCTGAGCCGGGTGTCGGCGTCAAAATATTCCAGGCTTCGGATCGCCGTATAGCGCAGAAGGGCGTCATCATCCTCCAATGCCCTGGCGAGCGTTGCATGGCTGGCGGGACTGGGATACGAACGGAGCAGTTCAAGAGCGGTGGCTCGAACAATGGCCGGCAGCAGCGAGTCTTCGGCCAGTCGTATCAGCTCCGGTTCAACTTCCGGAAGACGGGCTCGTCCGGCGGCAATGACAGATCCATAATGCGGTTTGCGGGACTCCCCATACCATTTGGTGTAATGCTCGATGTTCCATGCCAGCGGTTTATCGTCGTGGCAACCCCTGGCCGAACAGCTGTTAGGGACGCCGAGTTTTTCGCTAAGGTCGGGGCGTGGAATGCGCAGGCTGTGGTCGAGGCGGTAGTCGATTCCCATGTAGGTACGGCCGGGCATGTGGCATTTCACGCAGAGATAGCCTTCACTGGGCTTTCCATTGTGCACCTTTTTGTGAAAATGGTGGGTTTTTGTGTCGTAAACTTCAGCCCGGTGGCACTGTGTACAAAGATCGTTTTTCTCTTTGTGCACCTTTAGGCTGTGGATATCGTGACAGTCGCTGCAGCGCACCCCGCGCTGATACATCTTACTCTGGACGAAAGAGCCGTAAACATAGACTTCTTCCAGTATCTGGCCGTCCGGATAGTAGAGTCCTTCGCTCAGAAGCTGTGGTACCATCACATCCAGCAGTTCCCCTTCCTTGTGCGGGTTGTCACCGAGTTGAAAGCGCCGTGAGTGGCAGGGGGCGCACAACTTGATCTGGTCGGCCGTATCGATGTTTCCGGTATGAACGGCCAGGGCGTAGTTGTTCTTTTTTGCCCTGGCCAGCGGCGGCCGGTCGGCCCACTCGATATGCTTTGATCCCGGCCCGTGGCAAGCCTCGCACCCCACATCGATTTCCGACCAGGTGGTATGGTAATCTTCCCGATCCGGATCATAGCCCTTGACCAGATGGGTGGAGTGGCATTCTGCGCACATGGTATTCCAGGTCTGAGCGCCCCGTGTCCAGTGCAGCCAGTCATCCGGGCCTTTTACATCATAGGGCGGCAAGCGATACCATGACTTTTTCTCTACATCCCAGGCAATGTTCAGACATTGAAGACGGCCGCCGGGAAACGGCACCAGATACTGCTGCAACGGATAGACCCCAAACGTGTAGGCAATTTTGAATTCCCCAATTCGGCCGTCCGGCCCTTCGGTTTCCACATAGAAGTTATCATCCCTTCGAAAGAACCTCGACGTCACACCGTTGTACGGATCATCATAAGTCACATTATTGAAGTCCCCCAGCACAGAGGTCTCGGTGGCCACATCCATGGCCCGATCATGATCCGAGCCTCTCCATTTGTCGTAAACCGTCCGGTGGCAACGCTTACAGCTTTCGCTGCCCGTAAAGACCGCAGGCCCTGAAGCGGGCCTCGGTTCTCGGGTTTTGGTTTTGAGTAGATACAGTGCCGGCGACAACAGGATGACGATAGCTGCGATGAGGGCGGTCCGTTCCCAGCTTCGGGTGCTCATGGCGGGCTTTTTTGCTTCTGATTTTTTCATGCTTAGAGTCTGGCCGCCTGTGTCGGATCGAACCGTTCTCGCTTTAAGGGAACAGCGATGTCGACCTTTATGACGCCGTTCTCGATGCGCACCGGAAATGTGTCCAGCGGCCGTGGGGCTGGAGAAGTGATGACTTCTCCGGTGAGGCTGAAGGCGGAGCTGTGACAGGGGCAGACGAACTGCTTTTTTTCTTCGACCCATGGGAGTGTGCAGCCCAGATGGGTGCAGGTTCGAGACAGAGCCAGAAAGCTGCCGTCCGCCAGACAGGCAAGATAAAACTGGCCGTTGGGAATGGCGGTTACCGTCTCCGGCTTGAATCGCTCCACCGGACCGGCGGTGATAATGCTTTCCGTTCTGACTGGCTGGTTTCTCTCCTTCCGGGACTTCAAGAAGGACAACCCTACCCAACCGAACTCAGCGGCGGCAATGGCACCCAAGAATGTCCAGATACGATTAAGGAAGCGTCGCCGATCAAATTGTTGTAGGTCTTCGGCCGGGGCGGTCTCAGACATCGTATTCAACTTGACATTTTTCATGAAGTATCATGCGCCATTTTGGATCCAGGGCCAGGCCAGGCGCATCTCCGGGCCACGGAACCAGAAACCGATGACTGTGCAAACAACCAGGATAACCATCATGATCATAACGCCGGCCATGACGACCTCGGCTCGGGTGTAGTTCATTTTTGCTGTCAGCACAAAGTAAAAACCGATGAGCAGGCCGATCATCAAAAGCGTCGGCATTAGTCCACGGGTAATAATTGTATTCGTCCCGGCGCCCGACATTGAGCGTAGCAGCAGATCATCCGCTACCACAGCTAGTAAAGTCGTCAGAGCGGCTCCCCCGGCCGTCAATAGAACCAGTCTTCGTCCACGCATCGAACCGAACCATGTTCCCGGCGGCAGTGCAGCGTTCCGCCAGAATGGCAGCCACAGCAAGACGACAAAGCCAAGCAGGGGCCAGACCAGCACGG
Source organism: Deltaproteobacteria bacterium (assembly GCA_037382425.1). Classification (GTDB taxonomy): domain Bacteria; phylum Desulfobacterota; class DSM-4660; order Desulfatiglandales; family Desulfatiglandaceae; genus JAIPDZ01. The sequence continues at coordinate 4,685 of JARRPY010000184.1, read as the reverse complement.
CAAAAACCGGATGAAGATGCAAAAGGAGTTCCTGAAACCCGAGAAAATACCAGGGGGCCTTGGCCGTTGTGGGGCTCATGCCAGGATTGGCCTGTTCCAGCAACGGCGCATTTACGAAAATCGATAAAATCAAGACCAAAGCGATCATGACCGTCCCGACGGCCGCTTCCCGTATGATCAGGTTTGGAATGGTGGAAACCCGATGTGAGGTGGTGTCTTGAGCCGGATTGTCCGGCTGCACCAGTCCGCCCGCGCGACGGACCAGCCAGAAGTGCCAGAGGAGTAAAATGATCAAAGAGCCGGGTATGACCGCCAAGTGCAGAACGAAAAAGTTGGCCAGGGTCGAATCGCCCACGGCTGCGCCGCCGCGAAAGAGATCCTGGAGCCAGGAACCGAAAAGCGGAATATAGCCCAGCATGCTGGTACAAATGGTTACCGCCCAAAAGGCCAGTTGATCCCAGGGAAGCAGATAGCCCGTGAAATTGGCACCGAGCACGAACAGCAGTAAAAACAATCCGATGACCCAATTGAGGCGTCGACCCGAGCCGAAAGCGCCTGTGAGGACAACCCGTATCATGTGCAGCAGGATGACGCCGATGAGAAAATTGGCGCTCCAGTGATGGATGTTTCGAATCCAGAGCCCAAAAGGCGTCTCTTGTGTCAGGGTCAGGATGGACGAATACGCGCGATCGGCGGAAGGTTCATAGACCAACAGCAGCAGGACGCCAGTCATAAAAAGCAGACCAATCAGCGTCGCCGCCGTGCCGCCCAGCCCCCAGCTCAAAGTGAACCTCAAGGTCGATTCCGGAACAGTAGGAGGATGCAGGTGCAGTAGAAAGTCGGAAAAGGATCGACGACTTTTTGGAGTCGGTGATGTCATTGCCATCGTTTGTTATTGGACTGATATGCGCCTTATTTTCCCATGTCCATCTTTTTTCAGCTTTCCGACCTCAGGGCTTCCACACGAAGTCTCATTTGAGTCCAGTAGTGATTCGGGACCAACTCATTGATTGAAATCTCCTCCTTCTTGGGTGTAGCCGGTCCCACTATCGTCCTTTCAATCCTATCATCGACAGCGGCTGGTAATTGCAGAAACTGTGGCGCAACTAAAAGACCGACTTCATAATTTCTAATGAAGGCCATCCATGTGCATATGCCAATTTAAAACAAATGAATGGCCCCATTTTTTCTACTTTCCTTTCTCAGCCTTAGCCAATGCTTTGCGGAGATTCGCGGATCCGGGATTGCTGACATCTTCTTTTACAAAAATATCCACTGGTCTGACTGCTTTTCCGTAGTAAGCCTTGTTAAAATCGTCATTGACCTTAACCATCGAACCATCCAGGGAAAGTCCCGCATAAGCGCCCTGGGCCATTGAAAAAGAGACCAGATCAGCGACAACTCCCCTGCCGGCGGCACCCGCTCCCACAGGTCCGACCGCTACAGACGTATCCCCTCCCAGCTTAAAGGAAGTGCCATAGAGCGACTCAAGACCCCGCTGTGTTCTGATCTGAATAATCACTTGGGATGATTCCGCACCGATCTGCAGTCCGAAACTCACGGAGCCCAGACTGTAAAAACCGGGCTCACTCCATTTTCCGGTTTTGGGATCCCTGACCAGCACCACACCCCGCCCGCCGGAACCCCCAAAAATAAAGCCTGCCTTGAGCAATTGCGGTACAATAATCACCCCTTTAGAGTCGCTGAGGTGTTTCTTTAACCATTCCATGTCCGGCTGTTTCACGAAGTTATTAAGTGTAACGAGAGACTGATCCACCAGAATTTGCGGTTTGAGATCTTCCTGCGCAACTGCCGGCAGGGTCAGCGATAAAAAAAGAGCGACCGCACTGAGGCTCATGACAACTCGGAATAATGACCTTAACATTTTGGTTCTATACATAATTAAGTCCTCCTGAATTTAAAATTATCTCAAAACGGTTTTTAAAGCAAAATGTTTCCATCTAAATCCTCACCTCAATTTCCTAAATAAATTTTGTTTTTTGGCATCACCCCCTGTCAATGAAATTTCGATTTCTTAGAAAAACCTAACTCTCCAAAGACGTTATCGCCTTAGCAATTTCACGGCTGAATACGCTGATGGTTTCATTCTGGGCGTCAACAATGGCAGGGAAACCCGTGCCCGAAACAGGCGTCCTAAAGACAAATCGTCGCGTTACACCAGCTTTGTCGATGTTCTTACCAGTCAACGTCCAGAAGGCCTTTAAAACAGCATCGCCGCCGGATACTGCATCAAAACGGGTGACGTCGATAATCACATGATAATCGGCCGCATTGATGTTCCCTCGATCGTATCGGTAGACAGCGGGAGTGCCAAGGAGTGTGGAAAGATCTTCCTGTAAAACCCGGTAGAAACCATCCTGAAGGGATTCTGCCCACCGGTTAAATTCATCCAGCGCTACTTCGTTATTTCCAGGAACCGTAACCATCTGGTTTCGATCCAGGTAACCGGGTAACGAAATGGGGCCCAGGAGCACGGATACGCTCTTTATGCCTTTTAAATCAGATGCTTTTTCCGGTGAAGCCCCTTCAATGGGTTTCAGCATATAAAAGGTGGACGGCGTACTGTTCCCCACGCATGCGCCCATCATAACGGTTAAAGCCAATAAAGGCCCCCATCCAAAAAATGCTTTTTTGAATTTCATTAAGATTCTCATTTCGCACCTCCTTTGCCCATCAGAAGCGAGTTCGGGTGTCTCTCCAGGTAATCCATTAGGGATTTGAGCGATTTGGCAGCCCCTGAAATCTCATCCAGCGCGCGGTCCAGCTTGTGCCGGGTGTTAGACCATCAAGGGCCTTTCTTGCCATAACCAAAACCGACTGGATGTTTTCCACGATCGGTTTGATCTCTCCGCTTACCTCTTGAAGAAGCTTTCGGGCATCGCGAGACACTCCATTTAGATCTGATGATGCGTTTTGAAGCATTTTCTGGGCTTCTTTCATGGTCGTCTGTGTGTCGTTGGACAACGCAGTCATCTTGGTATTGATATTTTCGGAAATGGTGTTCACCTGATGATTGGCGTCACTGACCATTTTATTCGCATCTTCAAGGACCCCATTGAGTTTCAAACTGGCATTGTTTAAGTTGTGTGCCATCTCCTTTATTTCCGGATCCTTCAAAAGGCCATCAATATTGTCCAGAATGTCCACGAGCTTGCCGGCAATCTCTTCTATGGGTAGATGCTCCAGTTTCTGGGTCAGTTTGGATATCGGGGATCTCACGGTCGGAACTTCAGGATAGCGTCTCTCCAGTCCTGTCAGCCGCACGGGGGTTTTCGGAAGGAATGCCAGCTCGATCATGGAAGAACCGGTCACGAAGCTCTGAACGGCCAGTCTGGCCCGCAACCCTTTGGCGATCAAGTGTTTCAGCATTTCACGGGGGTTGGCACTCCTTTGACCTATGATTTCAAAACGACTGGGGTCCACCTCGATAAAAACAGGAACATCGACCGTGAGCTTCCGGGTGTCGGCCCGTAACACGATACTGCTGACGGAACCGATTTGCACACCACGCCAGATGACCGGCGCACCCACGCTCAAGCCTTTGACCGAATCCTCAAAGAACATGACGTACTTGATCTTTTCTTTGAATAAATCGCCGCTACCGAAAAGGATCACGCCTGCAATCAACATGGCAATGGAACTCACCACAAAGACGCCGATAATGGTTTTACTCGCCTGTTTGGCCATTTGTTCTCACCCCCTGGTGCTGCCGGTTTTGTGGAAACCCACAATTGTTTGAATCAGATGCACGAATCGCGTGTCCCCGGAACCGAGTGGGTATCCTCATTCGTTTCACCCCTTCTCAAGAATGTCTGAACTCTTGGGTCATGATCTTCCTCAAGTAGTTTCTTGGGATCACCTGAAGCAATCATGGTACGGCTTTCAGGGTCCAGGAATACGGAATTGTTTCCGATGGCGAAAATGCTGGCCAGTTCATGGGTCACCACCACCACAGTAGCCTCCAGACTGTCCCGCAGCTGGAGAATCAGGTCGTCCAGTCGCTTGGCACTCACCGGGTCCAAACCTGCGGATGGCTCATCAAAAAAGAGAATCTCCGGATCCAGCGCCATGGCCCTTGCAAGACCGGCTCGTTTGCACATGCCCCCGCTGATTTCAGAAGGATAGAAGGCTTCAAAACCGGACAAGCCCACAAGCGAAAGTTTGAGCGATACCTGCTCCCTGATCTTTTTCTTGCTCAGCTTGGTGTATTGCTGAAGCGGCAGAGACACGTTTTCAGCCAGCGTCATAGAACTCCACAGCGCTCCACTCTGATAGAGAACGCCCACATGTCTCATCATCTCTTGTCGCTCAGCCGGTCCCGCTTTCCAGAAATTGAAATCTTCGTATAGAATCTCTCCCTTAGCAGGCGCCTTAAGGCCGATCATATGCCTCAGGAGGGTGCTCTTCCCGCAGCCGCTTCCTCCCATGATGATGAAGATATCCCCCCGGTTGATGACGAAATTGAGGTCTCGCATGACCACAAAATCACCATATGCCATGGTGAGATCGCTGACTGTAATAAGGGGTTGCCCGTGCGCCATAATGCCCGATCATTCAGCCCCGTTTTCAGGTTAGACTAAGGCTCTGCCGCCCTAAATTCCCAGAATACTGCAAATCACCGTAATCACGGCGGTTGCGATAATAATAGACACAATCCCCGTCAC
>JARRPY010000183.1:6252-10481 GCA_037382425.1 Deltaproteobacteria bacterium | reverse complement strand
TCGGATATCCAAGGCCTGCTCCAGCTGATCAAAACCTGTTCCGCATCCTCCATTTTTTACCACACCTTCTCCGCGTATATGAAGATGCGGCAGGTTCAGCTCCCCTATAACAGTGACTTTGCCTTTTGGGTTTATCGGAGCTGCCACGAGTCGGCCCTGGCCGAAAAGCTGATGGTCATTGATTTTTCCGAGCATAACAGTGTGGAGCGATTACGGAAGCGCCTGATGGCCATCATTGAGGCGTATATCCACCAGCATCCGCAGTGTCTCAAAAAGATGGGGGATGATCCTTTCTATCTGTATGATGTCATGCGGGTGGTGTATCTCACGGATAAATTTGCCTACGACCTGCCCTCTTTCCGTGAGGTCCTCTCGAGCATCAGCATCTATTCCCTGTATTACCACTATATCGAATCCCGACTCCATACAAAGCTGGAGCGGGACGATTTCTCGCTGTGGATAGAGGAGAGCCTGGGATTGCCTGACCTGGCCTATCAAATCAAGACAATCGATATCAGTGTCTTCACCCTGGAAGGCCTCAGGTCCCGGATCATGCAACTGATTGACGAACATCTGGAAAAGTGAAGGAGGATCGATGCCGGCAGGAGATCATCCATGACCGTCCCCACTCTTTTTGACTATCGGGAGGTGGTGGGTCCGGATATTATCGAGGAACTCACCATCATGGCCTCACACGTGGGTGACCGTTCCATCAAGATGGTGAACTCCACTCAAGTGGGCGGGGGCGTGGCTGAGATGCTCCACCGCATCGTACCCCTTTTAAATGAGATGGGCCTGCAGGTGACCTGGGATGTCATCGAGGGAAATCCCGAGTTTTTCGAGATCACCAAGCGGTTTCACAATGCCCTGCAGGGCCAGGAGGATCGGTTTAATGAGGCGGACTTGGCGGCCTATCTGAGCTGTAATCATGAGAACGCCCGAAAGCTCACCTTTGATGAAGATCTCGTTGTCATCCATGATCCCCAGCCGGCGGCAATGATCCTTTCGAAGCCGAATCGAAAAAACAAGTGGGTGTGGCGGTGCCACATTGATCTATCCCGGCCCAACCCCCAGCTTTGGCAATTCCTCAGACCCTATGTGGAACAGTACGACGCAGCCATTTTTTCTTCGGCCCTGTTCTCCCCGGAACTCACCATTCCCCAGTATCGGTTCTATCCCTCCATTGATCCGCTGGATGATAAAAACAGGGAACTGAAGACCGACTATGTGGAAAGCGTGTTTGCAAAATACGGGATTCCCAGGGATAAGCCGGTGGTGACCCAGATCTCCCGATATGATCCCTGGAAGGATCCCGTGGGCGTGGTGAAGGCCTTTAAGATGGCCAGAAAGTATGTGGATGCCCGCCTGCTCCTGGTGGGAGACAAGGCCGCAGACGACCCGGAATCGGACAAGATTCTGAAAATGGTAAAGGAAACGGCGGGGAAGGATCCCGACATCCATATCCTCCTCTTTAATCCTTCTGTGGCCACGGAAATAAACGCCTTTCAGCGCGGGTCGGACATCGTGCTTCAAAAGTCCATCAGGGAAGGATTCGCCTTGACGGTCTCCGAGGCCCTCTGGAAGCGGCGGGCCGTCATCGGCGGCGCTGCAGGGGGCATTCCCGCCCAGGTCATCGACGGGTACACGGGCCTGCTGGTGCACTCTGTGGAAGGCGCCAGCCTGGCCATCCGGACCCTCTTAAACCGGCCCAACTATGCCCAAGAACTGGGAGAAAACGGGCGGCAACGGGTGAGGGATGAATTTTTGATTACCAAGAATCTAAAAAGATATTTACTGCTCCTCCTTGGTCTGGACCGACCTAAAGATCAGACCGTTTTTTTAAGATAGAAGACCCCACCTACACAGAGAAAGGTCTCGGGGTATTTATTTACCTGCGACCGGCCCGAATATTAAAAACAGGGATTGGTCACGGCAGTCAACATAAGCCCGTGAATCTCGCCGGAGAGTAGACCCTTGCGTCCACAAGTTCGGTGCGGCCCGCTGCAATCAGGTCGGCCGCGATCCGTCCCACGGCCGGACTCGTCTCGATCCCGGCCCCGCCCTGGCCGGCAAGCCAGAAAAACCCCTTCACGACAGGATCTTCGCCCACCACCATCACCTGGTCCGGCGCAAATGTCCTGAGCCCGGCCCATTTGTGGGTGATCGCTCTGGGGACCAGGCGGGGGGCGAGCGCCTCGAGCCGCTCTATGGTTCGCGCCACCCCCAGTTCATCGGGACGGACATCGCAGGGGGGCATGGGCTCCTGATCCATGGGGCTGGCCATCAGACCCGCCGACTCGGGGGAAAAATAGAGGTCATGGCTCAGATCCCCCACCAGGGGCCATTGCCGGACATTCAGCCCGTCGGGCGCCTTAAACGTGATAATGGTGCGGCGATGGGGGGTCACCTGAACCGAAGAAGGCCCGATAAGCCCTCGGATTTTCCCTGCCCAGGCCCCTGCCGCATTAATAATCCATTGGGATCGATACTCGCCGGAACGCGTTCTGACGCCGACGCACCGGCCGCCCTTCACCATGATGTCCACAACGTCTTCATTGCATCGGAGCCGGCCTCCCCTGCGTTTGACCTGTCTCAGATACCCCCACAACAATTCATTGACGTCGATGTGCCCGTCTCGAGGGAGGAGCAATGCCCCATCAAAATTCTCGGACGATATCACCGGCATCCTCGAGACCGTCTCGACCGGGTCCAGGACATGTACCCTAACGCCCGATTTCCTCAGGTAAGGCACCATACCCAGGGCCTGTTCCCACAGGGTATCTTGGAACAAAATGAGGATGCCGGATTCCTCAAGCAAGGCGTGTTCGGAAAAGCCCGAGGGCGGATTACGCAGGAATTTTGCCCCCAACAGCTTCAAATCGAGGATAGGCCGCACCGGGTCGAACTCCACCAGCACGGCTGCCGACCGGCCCGTCGCGTGATAGCCGGGCTGGGTCTCCCGCTCGAGAATCAGAATATTCTTCATCCCCCGCTCACATAGAAAATGGGCCGCTGATGCACCTGCAATGCCGCAGCCGATAATGATTGCCTCGAAATCAGACATGTGAGCCATTCGTAGATCTGACGCCGATCGTCTACCTTTCTCTCCCTTCACGGATTATATCGACGACTTCTCTTGTTGTAATCTTGGCTTTTATCGAAGGTACATCTAATGGAGATGCCGCAATTTTGTCAGGGATTAAAGCGAAGGTCCGGCCATCTCTTCTTCGTATCAAAACTTTTCCGGTGCTCTCAGCTTGTTCAAGCACAACAGCAAGTTTTTGACGGGCTTCCGAGTACGTGTATACTCGCATGTTACACCTCCAGGATCGAAATTTTTAAATTTTGGGCGATTTCTCTTAACCTGGAATCTAAAGCTAATATAGGCGTTTTCTGCCTTAAGGCACAATCCAAAAAATAGGCATCGTAAGCGTAAATATTGTTCTGTTTAGAAATAGACACTGCATTTCCAAAATTTGGTTCAATATATCGAAGGGGGATGCTTTCAAAAATGTCCATCCCCCTTTTTGCCTCACGAAGTGTCAATCTGTTTCTTTTGAACATTGCAGAGAATGCATTGCCGATTTCCCAGGGTATCGAACCAGGGCCAATCAGCGTATTTCCCGTTGTTAATCGAATAATTTTAGAACGTTCTGGCGCATCAACAATAACAGCAATCAAGGCGGAGGTATCGATTACAATATCCATGTTTATGGCTCCAAATCGGAATTATAGACAATTGTACAATAGTGATAAGGTTTGTCAAGTGGATTTTGGCAGAATGTATTGCTCACCGGAGAAGGCGGCTTTTTTTGACCCACGGCCGGACTGTGGACTGGCCGCCTGGGACGACTGGGGGTCGCCCACCACAACATTTCGGAGAAAAACGGCCTTTTTGGCCCTAAAAAATTGATAACGTTCAAAGGTGTTGGCAGGGGGACAAGTTGATGGATTTAACAGAGAGGTGGAAATAGCCCTGGATGCGGAATTTGTCGGCCGATGCTTAGGGGGTTACGGCTGCTCTTGACTCACTCTGCAAGAATTTCTTATTCATACAGGCACCCCGAAGAGTCAAGACCCTTTTGTAGACAAATTCATTTCATATCGGCTGTCTCTTCTTCAGCCGTCGGGTGCATTCATCCGCTTTTTCAGGCCTTCCGAGCACCTGAATGTGACGATTCTGCGGGCATCCAGGATCAAGGCATTACCGGTCTGTGGGTTTCTGCCCC
>JARRPY010000183.1:0-6168 GCA_037382425.1 Deltaproteobacteria bacterium | reverse complement strand
GTTCACCGGATTCGAGGGTGAATTTCATGAGTTCCAGGATGGATTCGAGCAGGTGGCCGGCGGCTTTTTTGGAAAAGCCGTTGCAGGAAGAGATCTTATTGACGAGGTGGTTTTTACCCAGGGTCATGAGAGATTTACGTAGGTATATATAACTATTTGATTTTTGGTGGTTATTAAACCTAATCAAATGGGAGACGGGCTGTCAATAGGTTTTTTATGATCCGTGTCATATGAAATCTCAGGCCAAAAGGAACATGTAACTGAATAATCATATTAACATCAAAAATGTGTCGTATTATTATGCTTAAAAAATCACAATAGGAGGACATAATGGCATCCGTTCGTATCTATGTCAGTTTGCCCAAAGAGGTCTTCAATGCGCTGTCCGAGGAGGTGGAATCCGTCTATTCTTTTGAAGTGAAAATATCGTCAGCTATGGGAGGTCTTCAAACGCTTTCCAAAGTAATGGTCAATCAGATCCGGGCCGTAGACAAAATCCGCCTCGTCAAAAAGTTCGGGCATGTCCCGGAACAAGTTATGTGTGAGGTCGATGACGTCCTGAAGCTACATTATGGGCTTTAAGATGGTTCTTCTGATGCGGAGCTTCGGCGTTATGTCCGGAGCGGTCGCTCGAACAAAACGTCTGTGTCTGTCTGCCCGTGAAATGCGAAGCCTATTTCTCCGGGGTGTGCGTCTGTGGTTCATTTCTGATTTTCGTTCTCCGAACCCGGTTTTTATGGACGAAAATGCTACCCCCCGGTTGGGAGCAGTCGGGCGATGAGGGCGAGTAAGGGAGAAGGCGCAATTCCCGCCCACAGGAGAAATAGTAGGATAACCCCCCCTCCCATCTGTTCAAATATGCCCACCAGACCGGCAGGTTTTCCCGTTTCCACGGGCTTCATGTACAGGACCACCACCACCTTCATGTAGAGATAGATGGACAGCACGGCCATGGCAATGGCGATGACGGCAATGGAGACCTCCCCTGCCTGAAGCACGGCCTTGAACAGTACCACTTTGCCCACAAACCCGGCGGTGGGAGGGAGGCCGGCGAGGGAAAGAAGACAGAAGCACAACACCGCCGATACCCCGGGTCGGGTATACCCTATCCCATGGTAGTCCTCCAGGGCGTCGCGATCGGCTTTTTCATGAGACAGGGAAGCGATGATGCCGAAGGCCCCCAGATCCATGGCCGCATACACCATGAGATAGAAGGTCAGCGCGAAGGGCCCGCTGTCTATTTTCACGGCCAGGAGGGTCATAAACAGATAGCCCATCTGGGCCACAGAAGAATAGGCCAGAAGCCGTTTCAGCTGCGACTGGCTCAAGGCGGTCAGGGTGCCCGCAACCAGGGTCAGGAATGCGGCGATCCACAGAACCGGTGTGAACGCCTCCCACACCGGGCCTTTCAGGTGAAGGCAGAGGCGGATGAGGAAGGCGAATACCGCCACCTTGGAGCCGGCGGCCAGAAACGCCGTGACCGGCGCCGGAGATCCCTGATACACATCGGCCGTCCACAAATGAAAGGGGGCCATGGAGAGCTTGAATCCGATGCCCACCAGGATCAGGGACAGTGCCGCCAGGAGAAGCGGGATATCCAACACATGCGTGCCGGATATCAGATCGGCGACCATGGACAGGGAGCCTGTCCCCGCATACCATAGACCGATGCCGAAGACCAGAAATGCGCTGGCTACGGCCCCGGTGATCAGGTATTTGATTCCCGCCTCTCCCTGAAAGGGATCGTCCCTTCGGACGGCGATGAGGATGTAGAGGGAGATGGATAGAAGCTCCAGGCCCAGGAAGAAGATCAGCCAGTGGGCGGCTCGAGCCGTCAGATCCATGCCGAGGACGGCGAACAGGATGAGGGCATAATAGACATCGTGGTTGAAGCCCCTGGCTTTGGCGTAACGATAGGAGAAAAGGACGCAAATAAATCCGATGGCGGCGATCAGTGTGCCGAACAGACGGGCGTATCCGCCGGCCTCCAGCATGCCGTCTAGGCATGTTCCGGAGACGGGGAGGCCGGGGTAGGCCCCCATGGCGCCGGCCAGAAAAACGAGGGCCAGGAAAAAGAGGAGAGAGCCGGGTCGGCGGGTCCAAAAGGCACCGGCAGAGAAAATCAACAGCCCGCCTGCCGCAAGAACGATTTCAGGAAAAATGGCCATCCAGGTGTGTTCCATAAGCACTCCCGACAAATCTTTATGACACCCCGCTCATCAATAGGGCCACGGGTGTTTTAAACAGGTCCAGAATCGGTTGGGGCCAGAGACCCAAAAAGAGAACCCCAATCGCAAGGGCGCCCAACACAATGATCTCACGGGCGGTGAGATCCCACAGGCTCGAGGCCTCTCCCTTGAATTCCCCGAAAAGCGCGTTCTGGACCATCCTCAGCACATAGATGACACCGAAAACAAGGCCCCCGAATCCGAAGGCGGCGGCAACAGGATGGGCCTTGTAGGTGCCGATCAACACGAGAATTTCGCCCACGAAGTTATTCAGTCCCGGCAGACCCAGGGCCGCCATGGAGAAGAAGAGGAAGAATGCACTGAACACGGGCATTTTCTTCCATAACCCCCCGAAGTCCTTAAATTGCCGCGAATCGATGCGTTCATTGAGCATGCCCACCAGAATAAACAGGGCCGAGGTGGAGATGCCGTGGTTGATCACCTGAAGGAGCGATCCGCTGAGGGTGATGGAATTGAACACCGCCAGTCCCAGCACCACCAGACCCATGTGGCCGATGCTGGAATACGCGATGAGGCGTTTCATATCCACCTGGGAGAGGGCGATCCATGAGGCATAAAACAGGGCGACCAGTCCCAGCACCATGATCAGGGGTATGGAGGCCTTGAAGGCCAGGGGGAAGAGCGGTATGGCGAAACGAAAGACCCCGTAGACCCCGGTTTTTAAGAGGAGGCCCGCCAGAATCACACTCCCCGCCGTGGGGGCTTGGGTGTGGGTATCCGGAAGCCAGGTGTGCAAGGGCACCATGGGGATTTTGATGCCGAAAGAGAGCATAAACGCCGCGTAGAGCCATCCCTGCACGCCCAGGGGGAGGGAGGTCTTGAGCAAAGCGGGAAGGGCAAAGGTATACACCCCGGTTTGGCGGCCGTGGATCACATACAGACCGATGAGGGCCACCAGCATGAAGAGGCTGCCCGCCATGGTGAAGATCATGAATTTCATGGCGGCCCGTGTGCGCGCTTCATGTCCCCATATCCCCACCAGAAAGAACATGGGGATGATCTGAATTTCCCAGAAAAAGTAGAATAGGAAAAGGTCCGTGGCCACAAACACGCCCAGGATACCGGTGAGCGTGGACAGCAAGAAGAAATAATAGCTGCGGGTTTTTTCTCTGATCTGTTTCCAGGATACGAGCACGCACACCACGCCGAGAAAGGCGGTCAACAGGAGGAGCATGAGACTCAGCCCGTCCGCAGCCAGGCTGTACCGGATCCCCAGGGAAGGTATCCAGGCGTGATCCTCCATTCGGAGCCACGGGCCGGCAGGGCTGTTGGTTCCCCAACATAAGAGGACAAACACCAGCGCGAGGTTTAAGAGGGTCACCGTCAGGCTCACCGCACGGGACCAGCCGGACGTCCCCGGCCGGAGCAGATTGATGAGTGCGCCCAGCAAGGGAAGAAAAACGATGGCGGTGAGTAGGGGGAATCCGTTCATGGGATGATGTCCTTTACCAGATAGTGACCCGGCCCACAAAGAGGCCGAGGAGTCCCACCAGGCCCAGCAAAAAGGCCTTGAGATACGTGGAGAGCCTGCCGGTTGTCCACAGCCTCATCATGAGGCTCGTGGCGTCAAAACTGATGCCGAAGCGCTCCAGGTTCCGGTCGAGATAGTGTTTATCGATGCGTTGCCACAGCACGCCGGCGGCCCATCTGTAAGGCCGGACCAGGAGACTGCGGTAGACCACATCCAGGTAAAACGCCTCAAAAAGCACGCGGCCCAAGCCCTGTTCCCTTGTTTCTCGAGGTTGCCGAAACAGAAACCAGGCCAGGGCGATTCCCAAAAGAGAAAGGGAGGCGCTCAAAATGGCCATGCCGAGAAGGAGGGCGCCGGACGCATCCACATCCACCAGTGCCCCGGGGACCGAGGACAGAAAATGCCCCAGCCATCGTTTTCCCACTCCCCAGGGAAGATTCAAAAGGCCGTCCGACAGGGCCAGCAGACCCAGGGGAATCAGGACGACCATCATGAATCCGGGAATTGGACGGACTTCCGACGCTTTCCTGCCGTCGGGCCGTTCAAGAAAGGCGATGAAGAACATCCTGAAGGTGTACAGCGCGGTCAGGAAAGCGGCGGCCATGCCCAGGGCCCAGAAGACCTTGTAGGCGGCCCCGGCGTGGATGAACGTGGAGAGCAGTATCCGGTCTTTACTGAAATAGCCCCCTAGGAAGGGAAAGGCGCTCAGGCAGAGGGCGCCAGCGAGCATGAGCCAGAAGACACCGGGAAGGTGACGCCGGAGGTTCCCCATCTTGAAAATATCGTGTTCTTCAAAAAGCGCCTGGATGACGCACCCGGCACTGAGGAACAAAAGGGACTTGAAAAAGGCATGAGATAGCAGATGAAACATGCCCCCCACCATATCGCCCGCGCCCACCGCCAGGATCATGTAACCGACCTGGCTGATGGTTGAATAGGCCAGGACCCGCTTGATGTCCCGCTGGGCCAGGGCCGACAGGGCGGCGTAGAAGGCCGTTACCGCCCCCACGCCGGCGATGATGCGCATGCCTTGGGGAGATTGCTGGACCACCGGGAACAGACGCATGAGCAGGTACACGCCGGCGGTCACCATGGTGGCCGCATGAATGAGTGCGGAAACGGGGGTGGGACCTGCCATGGCGTCGGGCAGCCATGTGGTCAGGGGCAGTTGGGCCGACTTGCCCATGGCCGCAAAGAGAAACAACAGGGTGAGCGCCGTGGCCAAACCCGGGGTCAAGCTCGCGGCCTGGGGATTGATATGGGTGATGGAAAAGGTGCCCAAGTGGGCGAACAGGAGGGCCACGGCCACGCCGAAGCCGATGTCCCCCACCCGGGTCATGATGAAGGCCTTTTTCCCTGCCGTGGCCTTTATGGGATCGCCGTACCAGAAACCGATCAGGGCATAGGAGCAGAACCCAACCCCTTCCCACCCGAGGTAGACGAAAATGAGGCTGTCGGCCAGGGCGATCACCAGCATGAAAAAGACAAACAGGTTCAGATAGCAGAAATAGCGGACGTAATCCGTGTCCTCGCGCATGAAGGAGACGGAGTAAAGATGAATGATGGAGGCCACAAAGGTGACCATCAGGACCATGATGGCGGCCAGGGCATCATAATGAATGTCCATGGAAACCCTGAGATCCCCGACGCCGAACCACTGAAACAAGGCGACATGGTATGACTCCCCGCCCGTCCCGATCAGGGCGCCGGCCGCCATGGCGAGGCTGCACAAGAGTGCGGCACAGGCAATGGTTTCCACGAGTTTCCTGGGCAGGTGCCGGCCCAGGATCCCGTTTAGGACTGCCCCGGTGAACGGGAAAAACATCATCAAAAAGAGAATCGCTTTCAATGGGTGCCTCCCATCTACCCCTTGAGCACACTGTACTTATCGGCGTCGATGGTGCCGGTGCGGTGGCGTACATAGATGATCAGGGCCAGTCCCACGGCCACCTCGGACGCGGCCACGGTCATGATAAACAGAACAAAGCCCTGGCCCGCCAGCGCATCCCATTTTAAAGATGCGCCCACAAAGACGATTCCGGCCGCATTGAGCATGATCTCCACGCCGATGAGGATCATGATCAGGTTTCTTCGCGCAAGCGCGCAGCCCGCGCCCATGAAAAACAGGATGCCGCCGAGTATGAGGACATGGCCGTAGGCGATCATCATAAACCCTCCGGTTCGGAATCGGTCGCGCGTTTCCCGGCGATCCTATTCCTCCCCAAATAGAGTGCCCCTGCAAGGGCCACGAACAGCAGGAAGGAGGCCACTTCCACGGGAAACCATAATTTATGAAAAATAAAGACGCCGAATTGCGTTGGAGAGGCCATGGCCGGTTTCATCGATATTCCATGGTCCGGTCCGGCCAACAGCAGCGCGACCAGGAGTACCAGGGAGATGCCGCCCAGGATCACCGCCGGAAGCCAGGCTCCAAAGGTAGGTCGTCTC
>JARRPY010000182.1:0-6188 GCA_037382425.1 Deltaproteobacteria bacterium | reverse complement strand
CTCCGGCTTTTGAGATTTATATGGAAGCAGGAGCGGGTATCCGGCGATTTGATTATTGGGGCGGCGGTGGTCTATCTCCTCATGGCGGTCACCTGGAGTTACATCTATCTCATCATAGAAACCATTCAGCCCGGATCATTCGCGGCACCCGAAGGGATGGGTCAGTGGAGCCGATATCCGTTTTTGTATTACAGCCTGGTGACCCTCACCACACTGGGCTACGGCGATATCACACCGTCAACGAGTGTGGCCGGCAGTTTTTCCGTTCTGGAAGCGGTCATCGGCCAGCTCTACCTCGCCACCATGATTGCCTGGCTCGTGGGCGTCCATGTGTCCCAATCCAAAGGAAGAGGGCCCGTCGCAAAAAGCGACGGGGACCCTTTTTGACATCAGCCCACCGCAATAGAAGACGATTCCGTGGTTGCGAATGCGCAAAAGCGTTGGTACGTCTGCAATAAGCTTTTCCAGGGCCTATAGGGCACAAAACCAAATTGAAAGGGGAAAGAGATGGCTCAAGAACGAATGGCCGATGGCAATGCGGGGGATCAATTTATCGGAGGGTCGCGTGTGATTACCAGGACCGAATTGGATCTTTTCTGTACCATCTGCGGTCTCCGGCTGGATCCGTTTCTGATCGACGAATCGGCTAGGGAAATGGGCTTCAAGGGAAGCGTGGTCCCCGGTCCCATGCAATTTTCATTGGTATTCGGGTTGTTGGGAGACCTCATCGCGGGGCTTGTGCACGTGGGCACCGAAAAATTGAAAGTCCTCGCTCCCATTTATGTGAACGAGAGGGTGCATGTGGAAACGGAGATTGTCGAGAAAAAGGCGCCATCCGACGGCCGCAGGCGGTTTCTCACCTGGTCATGGGCATTGAAAAAAGAAGATGGAACCGTTTGCATCCAGGGCGTAAACACATGAATGATCGCGGGCTGACAGAGCCGTGTCGCTCCGTGAATACCATATCCTATCCCAAACCCAAGCGCAGGGAACGATCCAAAATCCGTGCGGTTCGCCGCCGGGTTCTTCAATTGACATTAAAAACCCACATGCATTAAGGTATCTTCCTCATGGAAAGCGTTTATCACTGGGGTTCGTCGGGCAAGAAAATTGCTAGTGCCCATCCACGAATCGTATTTGGGCACTAAAGCGTTTCCAATTCAGAAATGAGCAATTTTTCGCAAGGTCAAGGAAAACAAGGGACTCCGCAGTTTGACGCTGAGATTGCGGAAAAGAGCCATTTATGGATGGGAACTTGCTAAGGGCTCGCTCAAAAATAAATTTGCAGAATTGACGCTCAGATTTAGGGCGGATTTGGTGGTCGCGATTGAGTAAAGCCACAGGAATAGTAAATTTTTTCGAGGACTTTAATGATTGAGCGGCGGCCGAAGATGGCCTGAAGCTGAGATGGGAAAATGTGAAGTTATTTTTGCGCAAGCCCTAAACCATTATCCGGAGAGCAGTCTCGGGGAGAGGGCCATATGGAAGCCATAACCAGCGCCGTGAAGCGTCACCGCACCTTTTTTAACACCGGCAAAACCCTTGATGTGGCGTTTCGGAAAAACAGCCTCAAAAAATTGAAATCCGCCTTGTTGAGGTATGAAGAAAAGATCTGCGATGCTTTCTGGAAGGACCTTCGCAAATCCAAGTTCGAAGCCTTTGGGACCGAGATCGGGATCGTGCTTAAGGAGATCGGCCTCCACTCAAAACGTCTGAAGAAATGGGCCGGACCCAAATCGGTCCTGACCGATATGGTCAATTTTTATTCCACCAGCCGCATCTATCCCCAACCCTACGGCGTGGTCCTGATCATGTCGCCGTGGAACTATCCTCTACAACTCGCCATGTCCCCTTTGGTGGGGGCCATCTCAGCCGGTAATTGTGTGATGCTCAAGCCGGCGCATTATTCGGCGCACGTCTCCGAAGTCATCCGGGAACTCATCTCCGAGACGTTCGATCCGGGGTATATCAGCGTGATGACCGGAGGGAGGGATGTTAATCAGGCCATGTTGGATGAACGGTTCGATTACATCTTTTTCACCGGGAGTCCTTTCTTGGGAAAGATCGTCATGGAAAAGGCGGCAAGACATCTCACGCCCGTCACCCTGGAATTGGGAGGCAAGAGCCCGTGTATCGTGGAGCCGGATGCCGATATCGGCGTGGCGGCCCGGCGCATCTGCTTCGGAAAATTCCTGAATGCCGGTCAGACATGCGTGGCCCCGGACCATGTCTTTGTCCATGTAGATGTCAAAGCAAAACTGATCGAGGCCATGGGTCAATGCATCCGGCGGTTTTACGGCGACGATCCGGAACAGAGCCCGGATTTCGGCCGGATCATCTCCGACGAGCAGTTCAGGCGGTTGGCGCACCTCATGCATTCGGCCGGGACCATCATCCACGGCGGAAGGCTGAACCCCGAGACCCGGTATATCGAACCCACCCTCATCGACGGCATCACGCACGATGATCCGATCATGCAGGAAGAGATCTTCGGACCGCTCCTGCCCATCCTCGATTACCAGAATCTCGACCATGTTATTGCCCGGATCAACGAGAGAGAGAAGCCGCTGGCCTTATACTTTTTTAGTGCATCGAGCGGCGCAAGGGAGCGCGTCCTCGCCCATACCTCCTCCGGAGGAGGTTGCGTGAATGACACCGTCATGCATTTCTCGAACCCCCGCATGCCCTTTGGCGGGGTGGGAAACAGCGGCATGGGGCGCTATCACGGAAAATTCAGTTTTGAGACCTTCAGCCATCATCGGTCGATCCTTCGAAAGACCACCCTGTTCAATCCCGCCTTGGCCTATCCCCCGTATGGGAACAAGCTGAGGTATATCCGACGGTTGCTGTCATAGATCAATGGAGGTTCCGGGTCTTAAAGACAAGGAGGCACTTTGACATGTCAGAAGCGATTCAGTGGCGAAAGACGCACTGTGCCAGGATGGACCATGGCGGCTGCGGCCTCCTGGTCGGGGTCAAGGATAATGAGATCGTCCAAATCAAGGGGGACCCGGAGGGTTTCTTAAACAAGGGGTACACCTGTTATAAGGGAAGGGTGTCCCACGAACGCTTGTACCATGCCGATCGCCTGCGCCATCCCCTGAAACGCACAGGAGGGCGAGGGGAGGGCAAGTGGCAGCGAATCTCCTGGGAGGATGCCCTCGACGAGACCGCAGACCGTCTTCTGAAAATAAAGGAGACATACGGCGCGCGCGCCGTGGGATTCGGCGTGGGCATGCCCAAGGGCCTCGAGCATTTTGTCCTGATCCGCCTGGCCAACATCTTCGGCTCACCCAACGTCATCGCCTCCCAAGACGTCTGCCATGCCCCCAGAGAAATTACGGGTGTGCACACCTGTGGGTTTTATCCGGTGGCCGATCTGCACCATCCCACGCGTCTCATCCTGTCCTGGGCCAGCAACCTTCTCGCCACCAGCGAAGAGGGGCAGATCGCCGGCCTTCTGCTGAACCAGCTTCAGGAAGGGGCGGACCTCATTGTGGTTGATCCCAGAAAAACGGAACTGGCAGAGCGCGCCGATATGTGGCTTCAGCTTCGACCCGGAACGGCCCAGGCCCTCGCCCTGGGATTCTTGCACGTCATCATCAAAGAGGCGTTATACGACAGGGAATTCGTGGAAAACCACACCCACGGATTCGAGGACCTGGCCCAACATGTGAAGGCGTACAGCCCCGAGGCGGTCTCTGAGATCACATGGGTCCCCGCCGACTTGATTCGCCGGGCCGCCCGCCGTTACGCCGAAGCCGAACCCGCGGCCCTGCAGTGCGGCAACGCCATCGAACATGACATGCATGCCTTTGACGCTGCACGTTCTCTGGTGTGTCTCATGGCCGTCTGCGGAAATCTAGAGGTATCGGGGGGAAACGTGCATGCCCACGATCCGGACATCATGGGGCTGGGACAATTCGTTCGGGCCGATCTCATCCCGGACAAGCGCAAGGACATGATCGGTGCCTTCCACGGGACCATCCCCAGATTCATGACCGTGCCGCCCGCACTCTTTAGAAAGGCCGTTTTGGAAGACGTTCCCTATCCCGTGAAGGGATATTACGGCATGTGCACCAATCCCCTGGTGGCCTGGGCAGACAGCCGACTCACCCACGAGGCCCTGACGCGCCTCGATTTTATTGCAGTGGCGGACCTGTTCATGACTCCCACGGCCGCCATGGCCGACATCGTGCTTCCGGTGGCGCATCAGTATGAAATGAACGATATCGGTCATTACGGCATCGGGCACGGCATGATACTGGCCCGACCCAAAATCGTGGATCCGCCGCCCGAATGCTGGCCCGACATGAAGATCATGAACGAAATAGGGAAGCGGGTCTCAGACCCCCAATACTGGCATGACGATTTCGAGGCATTCCTGGAGGATGTGCTCCAGCCCTCGGGCCTCTCCTATCAGGCCTTTTCTGAGAAAGGCTATTTGAAGGGTCCGGACCGGTTTAGACTCTATGAAAAAAAGGGGTTTCGCACCCCCACCGGAAAGGTGGAACTGAAACTGAGCAGGGCGGACAAATTCAAGCTCAAGCCGCTCCCCGAATTCGTCGGCCTGCCCGAGGCGGATGATCCGGACTATCCATTGATCTTGATCAGCGCAAAAAATAAATATTACCTGCTTTCTTCTTACAGGTGGGTGAAGCGGCTTCGTGAAAAACGGCCGGTTCCACAGGTGGAAATCCACCCCGAAACCGCTGCGGCCAAGGGGATCGCCGACGGCGACCAGGTCCTGATCCGTACCCGGTACGGTGAGATCGTCCAGACGGCCCGGATCACGGAAAGCATTCACCCAAGGGTCCTGAGCGCAGATCTGGGATGGTGGTTCCCGGAAGGGGATGCGGCGTCGCAGTTTGACTGGCAGAGTGCCAACTTCAACATGCTGACTTCCGTGGAGAAGCTGGGAAAAGAATTCGGCACGCCCAACATCGCCAACCTGCCCTGCGCCATAGAGAAAAAGAGTGCTTAGGCATTATCGGTGCCATAGGATTTTTGCTTGACAAAAAAATCCCCTTTTGCCTTTTTCGTAATGGCGGTGACCGCCGGATGTTTGATAATCCGTTCACAGGAAATGGCATAGAACCGTTGACGCACCGCATCGGTTCGGCCTACCACTTCCACATCATAGTGTTGTTGTACTTCTCTCTCGATAACAGAGGGGAGTACAAAGATCCCGTGGCCGTTTTGGCCGAATTTTTCCATTAAGGCACTGTCATCAAACTCAGCCGCGATTCCGGGTCTTATGTTAAGGGACTCAAACCAGCTTTCCAGGCCGTCCCGAAGCGAGGTCCTATCCAGTGGAAGCAGCATGGGCGTTGCATCAAGGGATTCCGGGAACCCTGGTCGACACGCCTCGGACAGTTTCTTGCTGGCGAAGAAGGTAATCCCGCATTCCCCCAGTAAATGGTTGTATACCTTGACGCTCAAGCCTTTTCGGGCAGGAGAATCACTGAGAATCAGGTCAAGACCGTGTATGGCCAACTCCGCGAGCAGGTGCTCCTCCTTATCTTCGTGACAAATTAATTGAACGCGTTCCGGGAGGAGGAGCGCCGGCTCAAGCAGTTTACAGGCAATCAGTTTCGGCAGGACATTGACGATTCCCGTTCTAAACGGGAGGGGAGCGATGGTGGTCCGCCCCCGCACCGTGTCCATCATTTCACGGCCGAGAGAAAAGATCTCGTTGGCATAGCGAAAGGCCAGACGTCCCAGATCGGTGGGCTCCAGGTTCCGGCCGACCCGCCGAAAGAGTTTGCCCCCCAGAATTTCCTCCAGCTTCCGAATTTGACCGCTGACGGTGGACGGTGAAAGCCGAAGCTTTTTACAGGCGGCCGTCACGCTTCCTTCGCGCATGACCACCCAGAAATAGAGCAGATGGTGGTAGTTCAGCCATTCCATTATGCACCTCTTATTTCGAAAATTTCGAATAATAGTACCATAATTTTCTAATTGTACGAAATATTATTTTTCTTTAGGGTGGATGCTGGCTTACGTATTGCGAGAGGACAATTGCCCAGGAGGATAACGATGTTGGAAATCCCATGGCCCAAATGGATGGAATTTGTGGTACTTGGCATATCGATCATTATTTGTGGAATCATCTTACCCGTTATTGATCGTTTCCAGAGACCTTCGGATGATTGATACGCACCGGCGAAGAATGAACACCCCCGCCT
>JARRPY010000181.1:0-6192 GCA_037382425.1 Deltaproteobacteria bacterium | reverse complement strand
GCAAAATCCAACTATAGTTTTCAGAAGCGTCAGAAAGAATTGGCCAGGAAAAAGAAGAAAGCGGAAAAACAGAAGCGCAAACTGGAAAATAAATCCAACGGAAAGAACAAAACTGAGGAAATAACCATTTCCTCAACGGAAAACGAGTCGGCATAAAGACCAACCCCAAACGCTACGCTCGCGCCATACAGGCCATCGCGTCATGCACCGAAGTCATGAGGTGGATTGAGAATCCGTACGTTTAACCCATCAACCGCCACCCTCCTCCCCGGAATGAATCCTCTCAACAATTCATCAACCCGCTGATCCCGAATTCATAAAAAAGTTGGTTTTACATTTGTTTTACAAAATATAACTTTACTTTATTATATCTATAAATATATTATAGAATATAAATAAAAAATTTATATTTATGTAAATTATGCATTAAAGGAGATGTGAATGAAATTATTGTTGACTTCTGTATTCGGGCCATATGGAGTGGATGATGAATATGGCGAAAAGGAAAACAAAATGGAGCTCTTTCACAATCAGGTGACCCGGGAGCAGGGCATCTTTTCTTACCGGTTCAACCATGGGAGCCAGGGGCTCTACTTTCTGGCGGAAAATATCGACATGCCCACGGCGGTGCTCGATTTTCCGGACTTTAAACGGTTTAAGAAGGAATTGAAAAAGGGATATGATTACGTGGGCATCAGCTTTATCATTCCCAATTTCAAAAAGGCAAAGGCCATGGCCCGTGCCGTTCGTGACATATCGCCCCAAACAAAGATTATCCTGGGCGGTCACGGCGTCAACATTCCCCATATCGAATCCATGATCGATTACGATGTCATGTGCAAGGGAGAGGGCGTCTATTTCTTGAGGAAGCTTTTTGGGGAGAAGGTGGACAAACCCATTCACCATCCGCTTCAATACAGCTCCTTCAACCGGCAGGTCATGGGCGCGCCATGGCCGTCCGACTCCGGCATTCTCATCCCGGGGGTGGGGTGTGCCAACAAATGCCGGTTTTGTGCCACCTCCCATTTCTTTGGAAGCTATATCCCCTATTTAAAGACAGGCCGGGATATCTTCGAGGTCTGCTGCCGATACGAAGATGAGCAAAACATCACGGACTTCGGCGTATTGGATGAAAACTTTCTCAAAATGAAGGACCGGGCACTGGAATTGCTGGAGCTGATGGAAGAAAACGATCGTCACTTTACCTTTTCCATCTTCAGCTCTGCGGAAACCCTGAAGGCCCTCGGGGATCTCGATATTCTGGTCCGCATGGGTGTGACCTTTGTATGGGTGGGAGTAGAATCCAAAAAGGAGATCTTTTTAAAGAATAAAGATACCGACTTTCGGGCTCTCTTTAAGGAGCTGAGAAAAAGGGGCATCAGTGTGTTGGCCTCCTGCATTTTATTTCTCGAGCAACACGATAAACAGTCCATTTGGGAAGATGTGGACTATGTGACCTCGCTTAATCCGGATTATATCCAATTCTCACCGCTGGGACCGATCCCCGGCACAACACTGTACGATGATTATGAAAAACAGGGAAAACTCATAAAAGAGGTCCCCTATGAATCCCAGCATGGTCAGAAAAAGATCTGGTTTCGTCACCCCCACTTCACCAGAGATGAGTCCGAGCGTGTCTTGCGATCGGCCTTTGAAAATGACTACAAAAGAAACGGCGCTTCCCTCTTGCGCGTGATGAAAACGACGCTGGACGGTCATGCGTACTGTAAAGCCCATCCGGATGATCGCATTCGAAAACTTTCAACCCAATACAGAAACCGGCTGAACATGATGCGCTATTTTCTGTTCGCATCCACCCTCTTCGTGAAAAACCCCAAAAGCGAGGCCCTGTTGAGGGAAATCAAGGCATCTTATGGTTCACAATTCGGCAGGATGAATATTACCACCCTGCTTACATCGTCCCTGGTGGTTTTCTATAGTATAAAAGAATCCCTACGATGCCGGCTCGTTGGCGATCTCAGGGTGCCGAAGACGGCCTATGACCCCTCATATAGCCACGCTTCGCCCGACCATCGACCGGTCCGGACCTCATCCCTATACGTTGAAGGGCTGGCCCCGAAAATTTCCAGATGGACCGAACAGCCCGGGCATTAATGCGCTTTCACCGCTCCTACTTATTACGCACAAGGCGGCGTGCCGGCCCCCCTTTTCAGCGGAAAAACCCGCACCGGATGGTAACGGTTGAAATCATGTGCGCTCGAGAATAGAATGATGGACGAAAAGGTTGGGATACAGGTTTTACCCAAAGAGCAAAGCCCATTCGAAAGGGTGGCCGCTGGGTTGTCGGCAATGGCTCAATCAAAGCCTTTTTTTCATCCGATCCTTATTCTTATCTTCTCCATCGCGGCCGTGGCCCTGTCCTTCTTTTTATACATTTATTGGTATGTGGAGGTCAGTACAGGGCTAAGAAGGGTTCTGGACAGGACCCGCCTGGAGCCGGACCAGGTCCTGGCGGCACAAACCTGGATCGTGATTCTCGTGCTCTCCATACTGGTGGGCATTATTCTCCTCGGCCTGTTCATCATCTTTGTCTACAATCAAAAAACCTTTCGCCTGTACCGCCTCCAGCGAAATTTCATCAATAATTTCACCCACGAGCTCAAGACCCCGGTGGCTTCCCTGAAACTCTACCTCGAGACGTTCCAAAAATATGACCTTCCAAGGGAAGACCAGCTCAAGTATATCGGATATATGGTCAATGATGCGGACCGGCTGACCCACAACATCAACCGAATCCTGGTGGTGGAAGACGAGGCCCATTTGGCTGAAGGGCTGAAATTGAACCTGTCGCTTAAGGGATATGAGGTAAAGATCGCGGGGAATGGGAATGCGGCCCTCGAGCAGTGGAAGGTTTGGCAGCCCCACTTGATGGTGCTGGATATCATGCTCCCGGGGATTGACGGCCTGTCGGTGCTTCGAAGTATCCGTCTTGAGGACGAACGGCTTCCCATCCTGATCCTGTCGGCCCGGGGGGAACCCGACGACCGGGTAAAAGGGTTCTCTTACGGGGTGGACGATTATCTGGCCAAGCCCTTCAACCTGGACGAGTTTCTGCTTCGGGTGGATCGACTTCTGACCCGGGACGGGTGGGCTCAGGAGGGATCTGATGAAGCCGAAGACCGGACGTCTTCCCTCCCCCGGGTGGTTGCGTTCGGGAATAACCGGATCGATTTTCAGACCCTGAAGGCGCATGGTCCGTCCGGGGAGATCCATTTGACCGAACAGGAGGCCAGGCTTTTAAGGCTTTTCGTGGCCAACCGGGGCAAACCCCTTTCGAGAAAAAAGCTCTTGGAAATCGGCTGGGGCTACACCGGGGGCACCACCACCCGCACGGTGGACAATTTCGTGGTCAGATTACGAAAGTATTTCGAGCCCGACCCCAAACAACCCGTCTATTTTAAGAGCCTCCGATCGGTGGGATATGTCTTCGCTCCTCCCCCGAAATAGGATGGATCCGCATGCCGTTCTTCTGGGAATCGATATCGGGTCTGTTTCCATATCCCTCGCTGCAATCAATTCGGTAGGAGACCTCTGCCAAACCGCCTATCAATTTCATCACGGCGATATCGCAGCAACATTCAGAAAAATGATGTCGGCATTCGATCCGAAGCAGATCTCGGGGATTGCCGCCACCTCCTCAACCCCTTCCATGATCAAGGCAACCCGGCAATATGACAATCGGGTTGCGATTATGGCGGCCGCACATCACTTTCATCCCCGCATGGGCGGTATTCTGATTGTGGGTGGTCAGGCATTCGGCTTGATCGGCTTTGATGAACAGGGCCGTTACCACAGCTTTCGCACCAATAGTTCCTGCGCCACGGGAACAGGGAGTTTCTTGGATCAGCAGGCCCGCCGCCTGAATCTACAGAGTGCCGAAGTGCTGAGCAACAAGGCCTTGGACAACAAGGGGAGCATACCGAAAATCGCGGCAAGATGTGCGGTTTTTGCAAAGACCGATCTGGTCCACGCCCAGCAGGAAGGCTACAGTCTGGAGCAGATCTGTGACGGGCTCTGTTACGGGCTTGCCAAAAACATTGTGGATCGACTGGCATTGGACAGGGACCCGTTCTCCCCCATTATTTTCACGGGCGGCGTCTCCCGGAGCCGGGCGGTGGTGCAGCATATCACGTCCATTATCCAAAAGGAGATCATCGTGGACCCAACGGGGGTTTACGGGGCCCTGGGCGCCGCATTTCTCCTGTTTGACGAATGGCGCGAAAACGACACCGTGGGTTTCAGGTCGGTGACCGATATGCTGCGGCCCGGAACCGTTCAGAAAAAATACGGTCATGCCCCGCTCACCTTGACCCTTTCCAATTATCCGGATTTCGGCGGGGATGAAGCGTATGACTATGTGTCTGCGGATGCCGGCGGGTCCTATCCGGTGGAAGTGGATATCTATGACCCCCTGATCCCTCCCAATGGCTGGGAGGTGTTCCTGGGGATGGATATCGGATCCACAAGTACCAAGGCGGTGTTGCTGAATGCGGACGGCCGGATCATGGCCGGCTTCTACACAAGCACCGCCGGAAGGCCGGTGGCCGCGGTTCAGAACGTATTGTCAGCCATCAATGACCTGAGTGAAAAGAAAAGCATGAAACTGTGCATCAAGGGCGCCGCAACCACCGGCTCGGGACGGAAATTCGCCGGTAAAATCATGGGGGCGGATCGGATCATCGATGAGATCACGGCCCACGCCAGAGCCGCCTGTGAGATTGATCCGGATGTGGACACCATCATCGAGATCGGCGGGCAGGATTCGAAGTTCACTATCCTCAAAAACGGCCGGGTCACTTTTTCGGTCATGAACAACGTGTGCGCCGCAGGAACAGGGAGTTTCATTGAAGAGCAGGCACAGAAACTGGGATGTCCGTTAACAGCGTATGCCTCGAGAACCGAAAATCAGCGCTCTCCCATGGTCAGCGACCGGTGCACCGTATTCATGGAACGCGACATGAACCATTATCTCTCTGAAGGATATACCGTGGATGAGGTGCTTGCCTCGGTGCTACATGCCATACGGGAGAATTATCTCACAAAAGTGGCCGTCGAAGGCAGCATCGGACAGCATATAGCCTTTCAGGGGGCCACGGCAAAGAACAGGGCCCTGGTGGCCGCATTTGAACAACGCCTCCAAAAACCGATCCATGTTTCCAAATATTGCCATTTAACCGGTGCGTTGGGGGCCGCCCTTATGCTGTCGGAACAGGGGATCGATCAAACGTCATTCAAGGGTATCGGGCTTCATAAGAAAGCCATCCATGTGTCATCGGAAATATGCGACCTGTGCACGAATCACTGCAAGATAACCGTGGCCGATGTGGCCGGGGAGAAGGTGGCGTACGGTTTTTTGTGCGGCAGGGAATATGACACCAAAAGATACGTGAACCAGACCCTTTCCGGGTTTGACCTGCTCAGAGAACGGAAAAAGGTTTTTGCCGTTAAAACCGTTTCCACAAATGCCAAGGGAATCACCATCGGTATTCCGGCCGCACTCCACCTCTACGCAGACATTCCCTTTTGGAAGACGTTCTTTGATGCCCTCTCCATCAGGACGGTAACCAGCGAAAGCTACAGCGGGGCGTTGAAGGAAGGGAAGCATATGGAGAATGCCGAGT
Source organism: Deltaproteobacteria bacterium (assembly GCA_037382425.1). GTDB lineage: Bacteria > Desulfobacterota > DSM-4660 > Desulfatiglandales > Desulfatiglandaceae > JAIPDZ01. The sequence goes on along the minus strand of JARRPY010000181.1, from coordinate 550 downwards.
TCTGCTCTCCCATGGCGGCGCTTCACGGGCACGTGGCCTATCTAATGGAGCGGGCGGATGATGTATTTTTGCCCTACTATATCGAGCATAAGACCGGTGATCGGGAGGGAAGACGGCAGTATTGTTATTATACCCAGTTTTCACCCGCCGTCATATCCCTCTCCGGCGAGGAGATTGATGGAAAAAGGCTCCTCACCCCGCTCATTCATTATCGTCATGGTCCCTTTCGCACCAAAATCGAACTTTACAGGATGTTGAAATCCATTACAAAGGCCCCTATCGGTTTTCTGGACGTATCAAGGGCCTATGATACCGCCTGCGACTACCGGGAATCCTGTTCTTTGAGACTGAAGGAGATATACCGAAATGAATCTCAGGCCCATGAAGACCTGCACGTCGTACTGTTGGGAAGACCGTATACCACACTCTCCAAATTGATGAACAAGGGGATCCCGGATATTCTCGATTCCTTCGGAATCAGGGCCTACTTTCAGGATATGCTCTCTTATACCGATGCAGATATACGGCCCATCAAAAGACTCCTGAAGGA
>JARRPY010000180.1:0-8107 GCA_037382425.1 Deltaproteobacteria bacterium | reverse complement strand
CAGCCCCATCAGAGGCAATGGGGACAGTGTCCGCCGTTTGAGGGTATCCGCATTTGCCGGTTGTTTGGTGCCCAGGGGGCGTGTTGTGGGCCACAAACACATGTTTAAAGCGGTGTTTTTTGAAGAGATCCTCACGCCCCTGCCTCACCCCCCTTGGTTGTCCCCTTTCTTGCCGAGCAAACGGGCGTTTATGGCCACGATCACCGTGGACAGGGACATGACCAGGGCGCCGGCTGCGGGCGGCAGGACAAACCCGATGGGATAGAGGACCCCGGCCGCCAGGGGAATGGCCACGGCGTTATACCCCGTGGCCCACCAGAGATTCTGCACCATCTTGGAATAGGTGGCCCGGGCCAGTTCCACCACCTCGGTCACGTCCCGGGGATCCGAGCGCACCAGGACAATGTCCGCCGCCTCCATGGCCACGTCCGTGCCCGCGCCGATGGCGATGCCCACATCGGCCTCCACCAGGGCCGGCGCATCATTCACGCCGTCTCCCACCATGGCCACGGTGAGGCCCCGTCCCTTGACCTCCTTGATTTTGGCGGCTTTCTCATCGGGTAATACCTCGGAAAAGGTGTCATCCAGTTCGAGTTCCCGGGCGACCCACCCGGCCACTGCATCGGAATCCCCGGTGAGCATCATCACCTGAACCCCCATGGCCTTGAGTCGGGACAGGGCCTCGCGGGATTCCTCCCGAATGATGTCCGCCAGGGCGATGGCGCCTTCCGGTTTTTCATCGACCAGGACGTAGACAAGGGTCTTGCCCTCGCCTGAAATTTCCTCTAATTTCGCCTCGTCAATATCAATGTGGTTTTCCCTGAGATACCCCGGACTGACCACTTTCACGGCCGATCCGTCCACTTTGGCCCGGGCCCCTTTTCCCGCAATGGCTTCAAAATCTTCCGCTCCCGAATAATCGAGGTCTCTACTTTGGGCTTCTTCCACGATGCCCCGGGCAATGGGGTGCTCGGAGCGGCTTTCCAAGGAAGCGGCCAGTTTGAGAATGGCGTCTTCGTCTTTGTCATTGAAAGAGACGACGTCGGTGACGCCGAACCGGCCTTCGGTGAGGGTACCGGTCTTGTCGAACACCACCGCATCGAGGTTCCTTCCCCGTTCAAAGGCGGACCGGTCCCGGATGAGAAGCCCGCCGGCCGCGGCAAGAGACGTGGACACGGACACCACCAAGGGGACGGCCAGCCCCAGTGCATGGGGGCACGTGATGACCATGACGGTGACCATGCGCTCCAGGGAAAACACAAACGTCTTGCCGTATATCAGCCAGAAAAACAGGGTAACGGCCCCTGCGCTCAGGGCGATGAGGGTGAGCCACAACGCCGCCCGGTTGGCCAGATCCTGGGTCCTGGATCTGGATTCCTGGGCCTCCTCCACCATGTGGACCACCTGGGAGAGGTAGGTGTCCTCTCCCACCTTCTTGACTTCTGCGGTAATGGCGGACTCCCCGTTGACCGATCCCCCGATGACGTCGTCCCCTTCCGCCTTTTCCACCGGCTTGCTCTCCCCGGTGATCATGGCCTCGTTGACGCTGGTATGCCCTTCCTCGATTATCCCGTCTGTGGGGATCTTTTCCCCGGGTTTGACAACCACCCGGTCACCGGTCTTCAGATCCGACACCGGGACTTCCTCGGTGCTGCCGTCCTCCTTCAAGCGATGGGCCTCGGAGGGGATCAGTTTGACCAGTTCTTCCAGGGCCCCCGAGGCGCCCATCACCGAGCGCATCTCGATCCAGTGGCCCAGAAGCATGACCACGATCAGGGTGGCCAATTCCCAGAAAAAGACCTTCCCCGGCAGGCCGAAGACCACCAGCGAGCTGTACCCATAGGCCACCAGAATGGCCAGGCCGATGAGCGTCATCATGCCCGGTTCCTTTTTCCTAAGTTCGTCTGCAAGCCCTATTAAGAAAGGCCAGCCCCCGTAAAAAAAGACGGCTGTGGCCAGTGTGAACTGGACGTAGCCGTCCCCCGGAAAGGCCAGGGCTTCCTTGAGACCTAGCAAGCCCTGAATCAGGGGAGCGAGGATGAGGATGGGGATGCTCAGGACAAGGGAGACCCAGAAACGACGCCTAAAATCCGCCACCATATGGGCGTGATGGCTCTGATGGTTATGCTGTTGGTCGTGATTCTCTTCGTGATGGGAATGGTCGGAATGTTCCATTCTGGTGTCTCCTCTCCGCCATGTCCGAACTCAGATTTTCGAAACGGATGTCGTGGCAATGCCTAATGTGAACTCTATTTTCCGCAATGCGGATGTGAAATGGGGGCGAGGATGTATTTTGGAGATGCAACCACGGTAGGATATGTAAGCCTTTAACTGAGAGGCGTTTTTAAATGATGTGTTGCGGTTCGTTTCAAGACCGGCATGAATAATACGGCCATCATCTTAGGTATTTTTGGACCTCTCCATTGAGGACTTGGACATGGGCACCTCCCGGAAGATGGTCTGCAGGCGCCGGTTCACCACGGCGGGATACGCTTGCGCCTGGGTCACCAGCGCCGTTTGATTAACCGCATCCCATTCCAACTCATCTACGGCAGGAAGCCCTCTGTGGAGATGAAGCGTGTCCAGAATGGCCTTTTCAGGGGTTGCGATCTGGAAATGGGGAAGGGTCTCGAACCCGCGAAACAGGTGCCCCGCGATGGTGGAGAATTCAATGGTGATTCCCTGGTATTCAACTGAACGCTGTTTTCCCACGGCGCCGCTGAGCGTGATCACCGTACATACCCGGGGAACCTGAAACGTAATCCCGTGATAATTCAGCGCCCATTCACAGCTCACGTAGGCGGGCGGTCTTAGAAAGCAGGCCACTTCTTCCACCTCGGGCATCCCGAACAGAAATGCATTCACATAGTTGCCGCGATTGATCCGATAGATCAACCCCGCCGCCACTGCACGCGAAAGGAATTGGGCGGTATGGGGGGCGATCTTTTCCGCATCGGCCTTGCGAAAAAGGCGGGGTAGACGTTTGAGACGTTTGAGGGTCGATTTGTCCGAAATCATGACACCTGGTATTTCCTGGGTGGTTTTTCAGCTGATCGCTTCACGGATCGAACGGGCCGGAAGCTGCCGAAGCGGCTCGATGAGGGTCTCGAAGTCCTCTGTCTTATACAGGGTGAACAGATTCGGCGGGATGAATCGAGCCAGATCGGTTTCGAGTGCTTCCCTGACGGCGGCCTGCCCGGCCCGCGTTTGAAAAAAATCAGCGTCTCTTGCCGCTACAAAGGGTGTCTCGTACATGTTCAGTTTGGACCGTACCACCGGCCATACCAAATGGACGTCGAGTTGCGTCGTGATCCACCAGTAATCGTATACATCCCGTCCTTTGATAAACCCCCTTTCGAACAGGACGCGAATCTTGTCGGAGAGGATCTCCTCCACCGTCTCCGCAACAACGATGCTGCTGCTGTAGGGCAGGAAGAGCTGGCCGGAGGCGATCAAACCGCTGACCTGTGGCAGATTCCTCAAGACATGGGGGGCACATCGAGGTCGGTATTCGGGTTTCAACTTCTCAAATTTCAGCCGCACCGCAATTGGCTGTCGCTGATTTTCAGGTCGATAAAACCATAATACTTCCATTGCGGATGGGCGGCTTCGCGTCAGTTTCTGTTCAGCCAATCCGGGTCCGAACTGGGCGATGCAGGCGGCGCGGACGCTGCGAGCCACCTTTTTTAGAAGTGTCTCGATCCGGGAGTCCGGTAAACGGGTCACAAAATCGAGATCTTCAGAAAACCGTCCACCTCCGTACACCCAGCGCAAGGCGGTTCCGCGCTGAAAAATGAGTTGCTCGGAGTGGGACTGCGCATAAAGGGCATCCAGCAAAAGCAACTGAAAGACTTCGGATTGTTTGACACGTGTCGGATTGTACACGAGTATTCCCTGTAACAATATGGAGTGTGTTTACAATCCTATACAAATTTATTCAGTTTTGTCAATGAAAACTTTAAAATGGGGGGAACGTGGGTTAGGGAACCATCCGCCCATGGGTGCCATTTATGGATGGAAACGAGATAGGAATGCCCTGACCTTTTGAGCGTCAGGGCACCCAAGGTGTTTGATTTTCAATCCGGTGATGGAAGGCTCGGGTCAGCCCTTGATCTCGATTTTGCGGGCTTTTGCGCCCTCTTTGGGCTTCATGACCAGTTTCAGGACCCCGTCCTTATAGGTGGCGTCCACGTCTTCTTCATTCACCTCGGCCGGGAGCCTCAGCGACCTGGTAAAGGACCCGTAGGAGCTTTCCCTGAGATAATAATCGGCCTCCTTTTCCTCTCGTTCGGAGGACTTTTTCCCGGAGACGGTTAAGACATTTCCATCGATGTCCACGGAGATATCGTCCTTTTTGACCCCCGGAAGGTCTACGGTGAGATGGTAATTGCCGTCCTTCTCATAAAAATCAATGGAAGGCCGCATCTCCTCAGACTGCCACCTGGGCCATTCGGGCCAGAGGCGGTCGGACCATATGTCTCCCATTCCTTCGCTCCCGTAAGGGGTCATCCAACTCGGTCTTCCGGTTCTTCTGATTGTGGGTAATGCCATGGTGTCTTCCTCCTTTCTATCCGTCTTTTTTTATAGATTTGGATCGGGTGCGCAGCCGTATATTTTGCGCACCGATCAATGGGACACGATAAAAATCTATGCGTTTTACCGGGGTATTTAAATGGGGCCGATGATGTATTTAGAAAAAAAGATCACGGTAGTCGGGCCCTTCATGGTAGAGGCTGAAGTGTTCGATGAACTGGCTACAACCGTTCACTCGGTCGGAAGGTACTCCCTTTTGAACGGCAATATACAGCATGGACGGTATTTATTTTGGGAGGAAGTTCTGCAACAAAGGATCGAACTAGGTCGTCTTGACGGATTGTTGAATCTCTTTCGCTAGTTCGAACGTCATATCGAAAAAGGGGATAACGCACCGTATGCCTTACCATTATACATCGGCCAGAGAAGAGATGGTGAAGCGGCAACTGGTTCCACGGGGAATCAGCGACAAAGGGGTCTTGGAGGCCATGGGCAAGGTCCCCAGGGAGGCCTTCGTGCCGGAAGCCATGAAAGCCAATGCCTATGACGACCGGCCATTGCCCATCGGAAGGGATCAGACCATATCTCAGCCGTATATCGTGGCCCTGATGACACAGGCCTTGGAACTCGGGGGCACGGAGAAGGTCCTGGAGATCGGCACCGGAAGCGGCTACCAGGCCGCCATACTGGCGGAATTGTGCCGCACGCTCTATACGGTGGAACGGATCGACGTGCTCCTCGTAAAGGCCAAAGAAACCCTGCAGGGAATCGGTTATGACAATATCCGGTTTAAGATTTTCGACGGTACCCTGGGATGGCCCGAACACGCCCCCTACGACGCCGTCATGGTGACCGCCGCCGCACCGCGGATCCCCAAACCGCTTCTCGATCAGTTGCGCGAGGGCGGCCGTGGCGTGTTGCCGGTGGGCGATCGGTTCAGCCAGAAGCTGATCAGAGTGACCAAAGATCAGAAAGGCTTTTTTGAGGAAGATCTGGGAGGGGTTCGGTTTGTGCGTCTGGTGGGCGAGCAGGGCTGGCAGCAATAGGGAAGAAAGGAGATCAAAATGATTCTCGGATTTAATGCAGATGAGGTGTTCGGGATTGCCATTAACATTGAGAAGAACGGGATTCAATTTTATGACCAGGCCCGGGCGGCTGCTGTTCGCGACAACGTCAAAGACGCGTTTGCTGAACTGAAAGCCCAGGAGGAAACGCACCTGAGGGACCTGGAGCAGATGCGGGCCGAGTTGCCCGAATCGGCCAAACGCCCTACCGATTACGACCCTTCGGATGACGTATACCGGAACCGGGACGAGGAAGTGGCCCAATATATACAGGATACGGCGGATATGAATGTATTTCGTCATCCCGAAGACGTGGCCAAATATGTTAGTGAGATGCGGGGGGCCGAGGACGCCCTCCGGCTGGCCATCCGGTTCGAAAAGGACTCCATTACCTTTTATCTGATGATGAAGGATTTGACCCAAGAAGACAAGGGAAAGGCATTCGTGGACCGTATTCTTAACGAGGAAAAAGAACACCTCAAACGCCTCTCCCGGGAACTGAGAGACGTCAGAAGCCGGAAGTCATGGTTTCAATTCCGGGTCCGGAACGACGAACCAGGCGGCCCGTGAACGCGAACACCGAATACCTAAAACCCAACAGCTTGTATTCAAAAGGAGGAAAAAACATGCCGCACGACAGCAATGAACTCTGTAATAAGATCAAGTCCATTTACCCGGAGATCGGAGAATGTGATATCAACGTGAAAGTGGATTTCGATGCGGAGCAGGATGCCTACGTGGTCGATCTGGAGCAAGGCGAGCACAAGCTCAAGACGTATTTGGAGCACGAGGATGCGGATGCCTGCATGGACGGCAAACAGTGCGTCAATCTCGGAGTGGACATCGCCCAGCTCAAGGACCGCATCAACGAGGTGTAATCCATTTGGTATTAACCCCCTCATTAAGCAATCCTTTTTACGATTGTAAATCCATGCCAAAGGGAAAGGAATCAGAAGGCGGGGATCTGAGCCGACGGGCACAGGCGTTCATCGACCGGCATCCCGAGGCCGTCGGCGAGACGGCGCCTGGGGAGGTGAAGGACCTGGTTGAGGAACTCAAGGTCCACCAGGTGGAGCTGGAGATGCGGAATGAGGAGCTCCGGCAGATCCAGAGGGAACTTGAAGAAGCACGGGATAAGTACGCAGATCTGTACGATTTTGCGCCGGTGGGCTATGTCAACATCACTGACGAGGGCGACATCTATGAGATAAACCTCACCGGTGCCCATATGCTCGGGGTGGACGGACGAACCGTCCTGGGCCAGGCCTTCACCCGATTCATTTTCCCGGACGACCAGGACATCTTTTATTTCCACAGGCGGGAATTAATCGATACGCAATCGACAATCGACAATCCCTCCGGGGCGTAGGCCCCTATGGGCCGGAGACACCAATCCAGAGGATTCTGCTCCTGGCCGACGGGGGGTGAGAAAACTGGCCAGGCAGCTGTTGGCGCATCTGGGATATGAGGTCGTCACCGTCCAAGACTGCAGTGCGGCCGTCGAGGCCATTTGGTGTCCGGATTGGTGTCCGCCCATTCGAAATATTCAGGAGAGGCAACAGATTATTGACACACCTGTCGTATTATCTTGCTATTTTGTATAAAGGTCATTATGGTGTGTTATCAATCAAATCCCACCATAAATTGGTAGGAGAGTTCCTCTCTGCAGGGTTATCCGTTTGTTAAAGGCTATCATCCTTCAGTTTGTAACGTTGAAATTTTTTGAAAGGAGGATGATACCATGGCAAATGGAACCGTTAAATGGTTTAACGACCGAAAAGGGTTTGGATTCATCGAGCAGGAAAACGGCCCGGATGTGTTTGTCCATCACAACGCAATCAATTCGACCGGGTTTAGATCCCTCAATGAAGGTGACCGCGTGACCTTTGACATTGAGCAGGGGCCGAAAGGCCCCAGTGCCACCAATGTGACCACCGGTTAGCTTTTTTTCGACGCGAGTAAAGGCATCTCCTATCAACAGGGGATGCCTTTTTTGCGGCCGTCTCAATTCAGGCAAAAATATCCGAGCTGAAATTCCTTCCCCTGTCGTCAGCGACACTACAGATTCCGCATGGAGAGGACACATCATGGCAAAATCCAACTATAGTTTTCAGAAGCGTCAGAAAGAATTGGCCAGGAAAAAGAAGAAAGCAGAAAAACAGAAACGCAAACTGGAAAATAAATCCATTGCAAAGGATGAAACTCAGAAAGTTACCATTCCCTCAACGGAAAACGAATCAGCATAGAGACTGATCCAAAACGCTACGCTCGCGCCATACAGGCCATGGAGTCATGCACCGAAGTCATGAGGTGGCTTGAGACTCTGTACGTTTAACCCCAGTAACCTCCCCATCCTCCTTAGAATGAATCCTCCCAGCAATTCACCAAACCACTGATCCCAAATCCATAAAACAGTTGGTTTTACATTTGTTTTACAAAACGTAACTTTACTTTATTATATTTATATATATATTGTATAATATAAATAAAAAATTTAAATTTATATAAAT